>CAZADC010000001.1:0-15147 GCA_964483755.1 uncultured Planctomycetaceae bacterium
TCTACGGCTTCCTGCAGTCTGTGCCGGCGCCGGTCACCGCGGGCAAGTACGACGTGCTGCCGCACTTCCAGGTGCGCTACGAGGCGAGGAGGTGCAGGCGTGAAGAGCGAGATTTACAGCATCATCGTCCGTCCCCTCGTCACCGAGAAGGGCGCCCACCAGGCCGAGACCCAGAACGCCTACGCGTTCGAGGTCAACACAGCCGCCAACAAGGCGCAGATCAAGCAGGCCGTCCAGAAGCTCTACGACGTGCGGGTCACCGGCGTCCGCACCGCCACCCGCAAGGGCAAGCCGCGCCGCGCCGGCATGCGGTGGGGCGCCACCAGCCACTGGAAGAAGGCCGTCGTCGAGCTGCACCCCGACGACCGGATCGATCTGTTCTAAGACGACAGCGAGAAGACGATGCCGATCAAAACGTACAAGCGAACCAGCGCAGGACGGCGAAACTCGTCGGTCAACAGGTCCGACGTCGTGACGCCCGTCAAACCGGCCAAGTCGCTGCTGCGCCCCTTGAACAAGAAGGGCGGCCGGAACTTCAGCGGGAAGATCACCACCCGCCACCGCGGCGGCGGGAACAAGCGGATGTACCGCGTGATCGACTTCAAACGCAACCGGGACGACGAGCCCGCTGAGGTGCTGTCGATCGAGTACGACCCGAACCGCTCGGCCAACATCGCGCTCGTGCAGTATCCCGACGGCGAGAAGCGCTACATCCTCGCTCCGCAGGGGCTGAAGATCGGCCAGCAGATCACCAGCGGCGAGAACGCCGAGCCGCGGACGGGCAACTGCCTGCCCCTGCGGAAGATTCCGACCGGGCTGGACGTCCATAACATCGAGATGAGCCCCGGACAGGGCGGCAAGATGGTGCGCACCGCCGGAGCCGTCGCCCGCCTCGCCGCCCGCGACGACAAGTGGGCGCACATCCTGCTGCCCAGTGGCGAGGCGCGGATGGTGAACGTCAACTGCCGTGCGACGATCGGGCAGATCGGCAACCTCGAGCACGGCAGCGTGCGGATCGGCAAGGCCGGGCGGAAGCGGCACCTCGGGCGGCGCCCGAAGGTCCGCGGCTCGGCGATGAACCCGGTCGCTCACCCGATGGGCGGCGGCGAAGGTCGCCGCGCGGGCGGACGCCACCCGGTCAGCCCCTCCGGCAAGCTCGCCAAGGGCGGCAAGACGCGAAAGCGCCGCAAGCCCTCCAACAAGCTGATCATCCGGCGGCGGCGGAACGTCCGCTCCGGGCAGTTGAGCCTGTAAACCCTACGACGGACGACCAAGATGACGCGAAGCGCGAAAAAAGGCCCCTACGTGGACGAGAAGCTGTTCCGCAAGGTGATGCGGGCCCAGGACGCCGGCAGCCGCGAGCCCATCAGGACCTGGGCACGGGCCTGCACGGTTGTCCCGGAGTTCATCGGCTTCACCTTCCTGGTCCACAACGGCAAGACATTCAACAAGGTGTTCATCACCGAGGACATGGTCGGTCACAAGCTCGGCGAGTTCAGCCCGACCCGGATGTTCCGCGGGCACCACACGGGCGGTCGCAGCGCGGCCGCCGCGGCGCCGGCGGCGCGGGCCGGGGCGGCGACGCCGAGGCCGGCGGCGCCCCCGCAGACATAGAGGCGGCGAGACCTTCAGCGGCTGGAGTATGAGCGATGGCATGGCAGGCAAAACACCGGTTCGCCCGCATCAGTGCGAGGAAGGCCCGTCTTGTGGCGGACCTGATCCGCGGGCGGGACGTGCAGGACGCGCTGAACATCCTGAAGTTCACGCCGCACCGCGCGGCGGGCATGGTTTCGAAGGTGCTCACCAGCGCCGTCGCCAACGCCAACGAGGCCGAGGCGGACGTCGAGCTGCTGGTCGTCAGCGAGGCGCGCGTGGACGAGGGACCGACGATCAAGCGGTGGCGCCCCAAGGACCGCGGGCGGGCGCACCCGATCATGAAACGGACCAGCCACATTGTGGTTGGCGTTGAAGAAATGGAAGTTTAGGACGCCATCATGGGACAGAAAGTCTCCCCAATCGGATTCCGCACGGGCATCACGATCGACTGGAAGAGCCGATGGTTCGCTCCCAAGAGCAACTACGGCGAGTTCCTCGTCGAGGACGAGAAGATCCGCCGCTTCATTGACGAGCGGCTGAACCGCCAGCCTCCGTTCGCGGCGATCAGCAGCATCGAGATTGAGCGGACGCGGGAGGAGGTCAAGGTCCTGCTCCGCACCGCTCGACCGGGGCTGGTGATCGGCCCGAAGGGCGCCGAGGTGGACAAGCTCAAGAGCGCGCTGGAGGACCTGACCGACCGGCGCGTGAACATCAACATCGTCGAGGTGAAGAATCCGGACCTGGACGCCCAGCTCATCGCCGAGTCGATCGCCGAGCAGCTCAAGCGCCGCGCGAGCTTCCGGCGGACGATCAAGCAGCGGGCCGAGGCGGCTATGCAGGCCGGCGCCAAGGGCGTCAAGATCATCATCGCCGGACGCCTCGGCGGCGGCGACATGACCCGCACCGAGACGCAGATTTCCGGAAGCATCCCGCTGCACACGCTGGAGGCCGACGTGGACTACGGGTTCACGCCCAGCCACACGACGTACGGCACGATCGGCGTGAAGGTGTGGGTCTATCGGGGCATGTTCGCCGAGCAGGCCCGCGAGAAGGAAGCCGAGGCGGCGGCGGGCCCGGCGGCCGGGCGCGGACGCCCGCGTCGCGATCGCGGCGGACCGGGCGGTCCTGGCGGGTCGGGTGGCGGAGGACGCGGCGGTCGCGGCGGACGCGGCGGCAGGCCGCGCCGGTCGAGGGATGCCGGCGGGTCGAAGCCGGCGGCCAAGGGCGGGTCCGAGGCGCCGAAGGGCGAATCGTCGGGCGAGTCGGACGCGAAGCAGGAACAGGGCGCCTAGAGCGCCTCTCAGCGACAGGCAGGTATACGTCATGGCGTTGATGCCGAAACGAGTCAAGCACCGCAAGATGCAGCGTGGTCGCATGAAGGGCAACGCGACCCGCGGCAACGAGGTGGCGTTCGGAGACTTCGGTCTCCAGAGCATGGAGCAGGCGTGGATCACGGCCCGGCAGATCGAGGCCGGGCGCGTCGCGGCGACGCACTTCCTCCACCGGGAGGGGCGCGTGTACATCCGGATCTTCCCGGACAAGCCGGTGACCTCCAAGCCGCTGGAGACGCGGATGGGCAAGGGCAAGGGCGAGCCCGAGGGCTGGGTCGCGCCGGTCAAGCCGGGCACGGTCCTGCTGGAGATTTCCGGCGTGGACGAGGAGACGGCGCGGCAAGCCTTCCGGCGGGTCGCCGCGAAGATGCCGATCCGCTGCCGGATGGCGCAACGCCGCCACAGCGTGTGAGCGAAGTCATTATGAAGATCGACGAGATTCGAGAGCTTACGGACGAGGAACTCACCGCGGAGCTGGAGCGGCTTCATCGTCACCTGTTCGACCTTCGGGCGCAGTCGGTGACCGAGAAGCTCGAGGACCCCAGCCTGCTGAGCAAGGCCAGGCGGGACATCGCCCGGATCCTCACGGTCCAGCACGAGCGCGCCGCCGAGGCGGCGCCCGGTCAGTAACACCCAATCGCCATGGACAACAAGATGGATGCCAATAACGAGAGCGGGACGATCGAAAAGCGCGGCGGCGCCACGGGCGTGGTGACGTCCGTCAGCGGCGCCAAGACGGTCGTCGTCACGGTCAACCGCCTGGTGAAGCACCCGCTGTACGGAAAGTACATGCGCCGCAGGACGAAGCTGGCGGTGCACGACGCGAACGGCGAGGCGAAGGTCGGCGACACCGTCGATATCCTTCCCTGCCGTCCGATGAGCAAGACCAAGAGCTGGCGACTGGCGCGGGTGGTCCGCCCGGCCGACGCGCCGCAGCACAGCCCCGCCGGAGGTTAGGTCCGTGATTCAGCAGGAAACGCGACTGGAAGTTGCAGACAACACGGGCGCTCGCGTGGTCGGGTGCATCAAGGTGCTGGGGGGATCGACGACCCGCAAGGGCGGGCTGACCCGCCGCGCGGCGTCGCTGGGCGACATCATCGTCTGCTCGGTCAAGCGGGCGACGCCCGAGGGCGACGTCAAGGAAGGCGAGATCGTCCGCTGCGTCATCGTCCGGACCGCCGACCCGGTCCGCCGCGCCGACGGCAGCTATGTGCGGTTCGACCGCAACGCCGCCGTCCTCGTCGACGAGGACGGAAATCCCCGCGGGACCCGCATCTTCGGGGCCGTCGCGAGGGAGCTCCGGGAGAGGAACTTCATGAAGATCGTGTCGCTGGCCAGTGAGGTGGTGTGACGATGGCAACGCACGTGAGGAAAGGCGACCAGGTGTACGTGCTGAGCGGCAACGACCGCGGGAAGGTCGGCGAAGTGCTCCGCGTGGACGCCGCCGCCGGCAAGGTGATCGTGCAGGGCGTCAACCGCGTCTTCAAGCACCTTCGCCCCAGCCGCCAGCACCCGCAGGGCGGGCGCATCCAGAAGGAGATGCCCATCAGCATCTCCAACGTCCTGCCCGTGGACCCGAAGACGAATCAGCCGACCCGGGTGGCGTTCCGGATCGGCGAGGACGGCTCGAAGCAGCGGATCGCCAAGAAGTCCGGCGAGGTGCTCGGGACCGTGCGCAAGGGCGAGTAGGGTATCGATCATGACAAGGCTTCAGGAACGATATACGAGCGAGGTCAGCGGGGCGTTGACCGAGCGGTTCGGATACACGAACCCTCACGCGATCCCGCGTCTGACGAAGGTCGTCATCTCGATGGGCATCGGCGACGCCGGCGAGGAGCCCGCCAAGCTGGAGGCCGCACAGACCCAGCTCGCGCAGATCGCCGGGCAGCAGCCCGTCGTGACCAAGGCGCGCAGGGCGATCAGCAACTTCAGGCTCCGCAAGGGCATGCCCGTCGGGCTGAAGGTGACCCTGCGGGGCGCGAGGATGTACGAGTTCCTCGACCGGCTGATCTCGGTGGCGATCCCGCGGGTCAAGGACTTCCGCGGGCTGAACCCCTCGAGCTTCGACGGGCGCGGGAACTACAACATGGGCCTCGCCGAGCAGACCGTCTTCCCCGAGATCGGCGTCGCCTCGGTGACCTTCACCCAGGGCATGGACATCTCGGTCCAGACCTCCGCCGACAGCGACGAAGAGGCCCGCGAACTGCTGGAGCGGCTGGGCATGCCGTTCCGGAAGGAAGGTTGAGCCACGCATGGCGACGAAAGCGCAGGTAGCGAAGTCCCGAAGGACGCCGAAGTTCGACACGCGGATACAGCGCCGCTGTCAGCTCTGCGGGCGGCCGCGGGCGGTGTACCGAAAGTTCAGAGTCTGCCGCATCTGTCTGCGGGACCTCGCCAATCAGGGCAAGATCCCGGGGATGAGGAAGGCCAGTTGGTAGGCGCATCAGCGTCCCCGCCGTTTCGGCGGGGCGGGAGCGAGCGAGAATGAGTCTGAGCGATCCGATTGCCGACATGCTGACCCGCGTCCGCAACGCCCTCCGCGCCGGGCACCAGACGGTCAACGTCCGGGCCTCGCGGATCGGCGAGGGCGTCTGCCGCGTCCTCAGGGACGAGGGATACATCCAGGACTACACCCGCGTCGACGACGACCGGCAGGGACTGCTGCGGGTGTACCTGAAATACGGGCCGCACGGCGAGGACGTGGTCACCGAGATCAAGCGGGTCAGCCGCCCCGGCCGCCGCGTGTATGGCGGGGTCGAGGACGTCCCGCGCCCGCTGGACGGGCTGGGCATCGCGGTGGTGTCGACCTCCCACGGCGTGCTGAGCGACCGCGAGTGCCGCCAGAAGAAGGTCGGCGGCGAAATCCTTTGCACCATCAGCTAACGAGAGAACCACGATGTCACGCGTAGGACAGCAACCGGTACCGATTCCCCAGGGCGTGAAGGTCGCCGTCAGCGACCGGGCCGTCAGCGTCGAGGGACCGAAGGGCAGGCTCGAGTGGACCCACCGCCCGGAGGTCAGCGTTCGCGTGGACGGCGACAGCGTCGTCGTCGAGCGCGAGCGCAACGACCGCGTCGTCCGGAGCCTCCACGGGATGACCCGCAGCATCATCGCCAACATGGTCGAGGGCTGCTCGCAGGGCTACATCCGCAAGCTGGAGGTTTATGGCGTGGGCTACGGCGTCCAGGTGCAGGGACAGAAACTGACAATCAACTGCGGCATGAGCCATCCCGCGGAGTTCGACCTGCCGGTCGGAGTGACGGCCGAGGTGGAGACCCCCCAGGCCCGCGGCGACAACGAGCCCGCCAGGTTTTCCATCACCGGCCCGGACAAGCAGCAGGTCGGCGAATGGGCCGCCCGCATTCGCCGGACCCGCCCGCCCGAGCCGTACAAGGGCAAGGGCATCCGCTTCACGGGCGAGCAGGTGCGGCGAAAGGTCGGCAAGGCCTTTGCCGGCGCCGGGGCGGCCGGGTAACAGACAGTCCTCCATCCCGCCTGCCCGCAACTTTGCCGGGCGGCGGAAGGGACGGTGAGATATGAGAGCGATCAGGAAAAGAGAATACCGTCGGCAGCGACGCAAGCGGCACGTGCGGAAGAACGTCTCCGGCACGCCGGAGCGCCCGCGCCTGACCGTCCATCGCAGCCACAAGAACATCTACGCCCAGATCATCGACGACACGGAGGGGCGCACGCTCGTCTCGGCGTCGACGATGGAAGCGCCCTCCCGCGACGAGCTCGAAGGGCACGGCGGGAACCGCCAGGCGGCCAAGGTCGTCGGAAAGTCCATCGCCGCCAAGGCGCTGGAGGCGGGCATCAAGCGGGTCGTCTTCGACCGCAACGGATACCTCTTCCACGGGCGAATCCGGGAACTGGCCGACGCGGCGCGCGAGGGCGGGCTGGAGTTCTAGCACACTGAGAAAGGTTTGATCGTGGCAAGGTCAAGACGAAGAGGCAGAGGCGACGATTTCGACAGCAACGATCCGTTCGAGGATAACGTCGTGCAGATCTATCGCTGCTCGAAGGTCGTCAAGGGCGGGCGGCGCTTCAGCTTCGGCTCGCTCGTGGTGGTCGGCGACCGCAACGGGCGCGTGGGACTCGGGTACGGAAAGGCCAACGAGGTCCCCCAGGCCGTCGAAAAGGGCATCGCCGACGCCAAGAAGAGCCTGATCGACGTGAAGCTCAACGGCGGGACGATCCCGCACCGCATCGTCGGACAGGCCGGCTCGTCACGCGTGGTGATGGTTCCCGCCGCCGAGGGAACCGGCGTGATCGCAGGAAAGAAGCTCCGCCCGCTGCTGGAGCTCGCCGGCATCCGCAACGTGCTGACCAAGGCGTACGGGTCGACCTCGCCGAAGAACCTGCTCAAGGCCGGGCTCGACGCGCTCGCCCGCCTCCGCACCGCCGAGCAGATCGCCGAGCTGCGAGGAGTGGAGCTGACATGAAACTCGACGAAATACTCTCCGCCGCCGGGAAGAACCGCCGCCGCAAGCGCATCGGGCGCGGCGACGGGTCCGGGCAAGGGTGCACCGCCGGACGCGGACACAAGGGCTACGGCTCCCGCAGCGGCGCGAAGAAGCGCCCCGGCTACGAGGGCGGGCAGAACCCGATCCTCGCGCGGATCCCGAAACGCGGATTCAACAACGCCAACTTCACCCACCGCTTCCAGGTGGTCAACGTCGGCGAGCTGGAACGGTTCGACGACGGCGCCCGGGTAGACGCGGCCGCGCTGGCGGAGGCCAGCCTCGTCGCAGACGCCGACCGACCGGTCAAGATTCTCGGCGCCGGCGAGCTGAGCAGGAAGCTGACCGTCGCCGCCTCGGCGTTCTCGAAGACGGCGGCCGAAAAGATCGCCTCCGCCGGCGGGACGACGGAGCAGGCGTAGGCACAGACGCGCTTTCAGGAACAGGGCACACGCGATGGCATTCAGAGCATTCAGACTGATCGTCGGATTGGCCGTCGGCTTCCTCGCCGCCTGGCTGATCGTCGACGGCGCGGTGACCCTCGCCCGCCCCGAAGGCGTCGGCGCTGGGGGACTGGTCGGACCCGCGAGCAGTATCGTCGGCGGACTGGTGATCCTCGGGCTCTACTACTGGGCGCTCTGGTCCGGATCGCGCGTGCAGGAAGTGATGGAGAACATCTTCTCCATCCCCGAGCTGCTGGGCAAGCTGGCGTTCACCCTCGCGCTGCTGTGCATCTATCGCGTGGGCTTCCACGTGCCGCTGCCCGGACTGGACCAGGCGAGTCTCCAGGCGATGGCCGAGCGGCAGGCCGAGGGAGGCTTCGGGCAGGCGATGGCCTACTTCGGCATGTTCACCGGCGGAAGCCTCCAGCAGTCCACGCTGTTCGGGCTCGGGATCATGCCGTACATCTCGGCCTCGATTATCTTCCAGCTCCTGACGACGGTCGTGCCGTCGCTCGAGCGGCTGCAGCGGGAAGGACCCGCCGGGCAGCGAAAAATACAGGAATACACCCGCTACGCCACCGTGCTGCTGTGCATCATCCAGGGCGTGTTCTGGATGAACTACATGCGGAGCCAGGGGCTGATCTATCCCGAATGGCGGAACTCGGTGTCCATCTACGTGATGGGCGTATTCGGGCTGACGGCCGCCACGGTCTTCCTGATGTGGCTGGGCGAGCAGATCGACGAGTACGGCATCGGAAACGGCATCAGCCTGCTGATCCTCGCCGGCATCATCACCCGCCTGCCGTGGGCGATCCGCCAGCTTGCGGAGATCACGACGCTCGACCTCACGGGCGGCGAGGGCGTCGGGCCGATCCAGTTGGTCGTGCTGATCGTATGTTTCGTCGCCGTTGTCGCCGGGGCGATCCTCATCACCCAGGCGCAGCGGCGGATCCCGGTCCAGCAGGCCAAGCACACGCGGGGACGGCGGGTCTACGGCGGGCAGCGCCAATACCTTCCGCTCCGCGTGAACCACGGCGGCGTGCTGCCGATCATCTTCGCCTCATCGCTGATGATCTTCCCCGGCATCCTGTTCCAGTGGCTGCAGGGATACTGGCCGCAGAGCCAGACACTGCAGATGCTCGCCGGGGCGTTCCAGGCGCAGCACTACGTATACAATGTCGTCATGGTCGCGATGATCTTCTTCTTCGCGTACTTCTGGACAACCGTTCAGTTCCGCCCGAAGGAGATGGCCGAGCAGCTCCGCGACTACGGCAGCTTCATCCCGGGGCTCCGTCCGGGCAAGCGCACGGCCGACTATCTCGAGCGCGTGATGGAGCGGATCACCTATTGCGGCGCCGCGTTCCTGGCGATCATCGCCGTGATCCCCCAGATGGTCAGTCTGAACCTGCAGGTGCCGTTCCAGGTGGCGGCGTACCTCGGCGGGACGGGCCTGCTGATCATGGTGTCGGTGACGCTGGACCTCGTGCAGCGGATCGAGGCGAACCTCGTGATGCGGAACTACGGCGGCTTCCTCGGCGGCAGCACGCGGATCAAGGGGGCGTACCGATGAGAATCGTGCTGATGGGACCGCCCGGCGCCGGGAAGGGCACGCAGGCCGCTCGCCTGGACGAGGCGCTGAACGTGACGCACCTGTCCAGCGGAGACATCTTCCGCGCCGAGCGCGCGAGCGGATCGGAGCTGGGCGACGAGCTGGCGAAGTACATGGACGCGGGCGAGCTGGTGCCCGACGAGACGGTCGTCAACGTGATGGCCAAGGCGATCCGGGAGAATGCCGACGGCGGGCTGCTGCTGGACGGCTTCCCGCGGACGGTGCACCAGGCCGAGGCGCTGGACGCACAGCTCGCCGCCTCCGGCACGCCGCTGGACGGCGTGGCGGTCATTACCGCGGACGACGACCTGATCGTCGATCGGATCACAGGGCGGCGCGTGTGCTCGCAGTGCGGCAGGGTGTACCACGTGCGAAACATGCCGCCGAAAAACGACGCCGTGTGCGACGAGTGCGGCGGTGACGTGGTCCAGCGGAGCGACGACACCGAGCCGGTCGTCCGCGAGCGTCTGGCGACCTACTACAGGCAGACCGAGCCGGTGATCGACTACTACCGGCGGCGCGAGGCCATGCAGGTGATGGAGTTCGACGGCACGCGGGATCCCGACGTGGTCGCCGAGGACATCATCGAGTCCCTGCGGTCGCTGAAGGCGTCCGGGGAGTAGAGGCGTCGTGGTGGCGATCACGCTGAAGACGGCCGAGCAGATAACGAAGATGCGATGCGCCGGGCAGGTCGTTCGGCGCGTGCTGAACCGCCTGGGCGAGATGATCTCGCCGGGCGTGACAACCCGTGAGCTGGACGCCGAGGCGGAGCGGATGTGCCTCGCCGCCGGCGGGAGCTGCCTGTTCAAGGGCGTTCCCGGACGTGGCGGCGCCGGTCCGTTTCCCGGGGCGATCTGCGTTTCGCTGAACGAGCAGGTCGTCCACGGGATTCCGTCGGAGAGGACGATCCGCGACGGCGACATTGTGAGCGTCGATTTCGGCGTGCTGCTGGACGGATGGTGCGGCGACGCCGCGACGACGTATTGCGTCGGCGACGTGGACGCGAAGACGCGCCGCCTGGTGGACGTGACGCGCAACGCCCTGGCGATGTCGCTGGAGATGATCCGCCCCGGGCGCAAGTGGAGCGAGATCGCCGGCGCGATGCAGGAATACGTGGAGTCCGAGGACTTTTCGATCGTCCGCGACTTCGTCGGGCACGGGATCGGCTCGGAGATGCACGAGGAGCCGAAAGTGCCCAACTTCGTGTCGCGGGAGTTGCGGTCGCGGGACATCGTGCTCGAAGAGGGCATGGTGCTGGCGATCGAGCCGATGGTGAACCTCGGCGGGGCGGGCGTGCGGTACGAGGCGGACGGATGGACCGTGGTGACGCGGGACCGCCTGCCCTCGGCGCACTTCGAGCACACCGTGGCGGTGGGCTCGGACGGCGCCGACGTGCTGACCGGCGGCGTCGAGACGGAAGCGGAAACGTGAGAACGGCCCGGCCCGGCGAGCGGATCGGGCGCACGAGGTGACGTGATGAAAGTGCGAAGCTCAGTGAAACGAATCTGCGAGAACTGCAAGGTCGTCCGCCGCAAAGGCGTGGTGCGGGTGATCTGCACGAATCCGAAGCACAAGCAGAGGCAAGGCTAAGGAGACCGCCCATGCCGCGTGTAGCCGGCGTAGACATACCGAACGAGAAGCCGACGTACGTTTCGCTCCAGTACATTCACGGGGTGGGGCTGACGACGGCGAAGAGCATCTGCGAGAAGGCCCGCATCGAGCCGATGACGCGGGCGAAGGACCTGACCGAGGAGCAGCTCTCGAAGATCGCCAACATTCTGGACTCGGACCTGGTGATCGAGGGGCAGCTCCGCCGGCAGGTGCAGCAGAACATCGCCCGCCTGCGGGACATCAGCTGCTACCGCGGACAGCGGCACCGCCGCGGGCTGCCCGTGCGGGGGCAGCGCACGAAGACCAACGCCCGCACGCGCAAGGGGCCGCGAAAGACCGTCGCGGGCAAGAAGTCGGTCAAGGAGATGCGCTAGATCATGGCCAAGCAGAAGACGCGCAAGAGAGCCAAGCGGAGCGTCAGCCGGGCGGTGGTGTACGTCAAGGCGACGTTCAACAACACCCTCGTGACGGTGACCGACCCGAACGGCGACACGCTGATCCGCGAGTCGGCCGGCACGATGGGCTTCAAGGGCTCGCGGAAGTCGACGCCGTTCGCCGCGCAGCGTGCGGCGGAGTCGGCCGCCATCAAGGCCCGGAAGATGGGCGTCAACGAGGTGGAAGTGAAGGTCAAGGGTCCCGGCAGCGGACGGGAGAGCGCGGTGACGTCTCTCCAGGCCGCCGGGATGAAGATCGTCTCCATCGAGGACGTCACCCCGATTCCTCACAACGGTTGCCGCCCCCGCAAGAAGCGGCGCGTGTAAATCCATACAGGAGCACAGTCGAACATGGGACGTTATACCGGACCGTCATGCAGACTTTGCCGGCGCGAGGGCATCAAGCTGATGCTCAAGGGCACGCGGTGCGAGACCGCCAAGTGCCCGATGGAGCGCCAGTGGCGCAACAGTCCGCCCGGGCAGCACGGGTGGCGCCGCGGACGCGGCAGCGAGTACGGACAGCGCCTTCGCGAGAAGCAGAAGGTCAAGCGCTACTACGGCGTGTGGGAGAAGCAGTTCATCAAGTACTTCCACGACGCCGAACGCCAGAAGGGCAACACAGGCGTGGCGCTGCTGAGCCTGCTGGAGCGCCGGCTCGACAACGTGGTGCACAAGCTGGGCTTCGCGCCGTCGCGGGCTTCGGCGAGACAGACCGTCGGTCACGGGCACATCTACGTGAACGGGCGGCGGTGCAACATCGCGAGCTACCTCGTCCGTGTCGGCGACACGATTTCCGTCAAGGACACGGAGCGATCCAAGACGCTCATTCGCGCCCGCCTCGAGGAGTACGGCGAGCCGCAGGTGCAGAACTGGCTGAACTTGGACCTGACGAAGCTTCAGGCGCAGATCACCGCGCTGCCCACGCGGGATGACGTGATGATTCCCGTCGAGGAAAACCTCATCGTCGAGTTGTGCAGCCAGTAGGTTCCGGCGCGGCGACGCTCAACCGAGCAGAGTACGACAAGCCAGACTCAAGGTCAGTCCGACAAGGACGGAGGCAATTGGCAATGCGAATAAGGTGGCGAGGCCTGGAGTTGCCCACGCGGGCGGTGAATGATCAGGCGGTATCCACGCCGACGTACGGACGGTTCGTCATCGAGCCGTTCGAGCGCGGGTTCGGCACGACGATCGGGAACGCCCTGCGGCGGATTCTCCTCAGCAGCCTGGAAGGCGCCGCGGTGACCAGCGTCAGGATCGAGGGCGCCGAGCACGAGTTCAGCGCCATTCCGGGCGTACGCGAGGACGTGACGGACCTGATCCTCAACGTCAAGTCCCTCATCGTCAAGTCCCACGCCGACGAGCCCAAGACCGTTCGCCTGCACAGCGAGGTCAAGGGCGAGGTGACGGCGGGCATGATCGAGGCCGATCCCTCCATCGAGATCATCAACGATGAGCTCGTCGTCGCGACGCTCACCGACGACGTCGTGTTCGACATGGAGATGGAGGTCATGAAGGGGCGGGGGTATGTCCCCGCCGAGGAGATGGTCGACCCCGAAGAGGACCGCGAGGTCGGGCAGATCTTCGTCGACGCCTCCTTCAGCCCGGTCACCCGCGTGCGCTACCGCACCGAGGACACCCGCGTCGGGCAGAAGACCAACTACGACCGCCTGGTGCTGGAGATATGGACCAACGGAACGATCACGCCCGAGATGGCGATGGTCGAGGCCGGGAAAATCCTCCGCAAGCACCTCAACCCGTTCGTGCAGTACTTCGAGGTCGGCGAGCAGATCGTCGAATCCGGCGCCGCCGAGCCCGAGCAGGAAGTGGACACCGAGCTCCAGCAGAAGCTGGACATGCCGGTGCAGGAACTGGAGCTGTCGGTGCGGGCGAACAACTGCCTTGAGGCCGCCAAGATCGAGACGGTCGGGCAGCTCGCGCGGATGAACGAGGCGGACCTGCTCAAGATCCGCAGCTTCGGCAAGACCTCTCTGCGAGAGGTGAAACGCAAGCTCCAGGACCTCGATCTGTCGCTGGGCATGGAACTGCCCGGCGGCGCAACGGAAGAAGCCGAGCAGACCGAGGCCTGACCGGCCCGCTGCGAGTACAGGAAGGGCAGCAGTTATGCGTCATCGACTGATGGGTAAACAGCTCAGCCGCTCGACGAGCCATCGCCTCGCGATGCGGCGGAACATGGCGAAGTCGCTGATCCAGCACGGCGCCATCCGCACCACCGAGGCGAAGGCGAAGGAGCTCCGGCCGTTCGTCGAGCACCTGATCACGATCGCCCGGGGCGGCACGCTGGCGGCGCGGCGGCGCGTGATCGCCGAGCTCCAGGATCGCGAGATGACCGACGACGAGGGCGAATTCCTCGACAGGACGGTCATCCAGAAGCTCTTCGACGAGATCGCCCCGCGATACGCGGATCGGCCCGGCGGATACACGCGGATCATCCGCCTGTCCGAACGGCGCATCGGCGACGCCGGCCGGCAGGTCGTTCTCCAGCTCGTCGAGGAAGGCGCCGCCGAGACCGGCGATACGCCGACCGCGCCGTCCCGCCGACGGCGCCGGGCGCGCAAGCGCATCCAGGCGGCCGGGGGCGTGGCAGAGGAAGCCGGCGCGGACGCCGAAGAGGCGGACGACACGGAAGCCGCCGGCGAGACGGACGAAGAAGCCTCGGACGAGGGCAAAGAGCCCGAATCCGCCGAGAGCGCGGAAACCGAGGCGCCCGACGCCGACGAGGGCGAGACGGACGAAGAGGCGTCCGACGAGCAGGAGAACAAGTCCTGACGGGGAGGCCTATGATGAAGGTGGGAGCAGAGATTGCCGATAGAATTACGGAAGACTCGCGATCGCGCCGCGAGTCTCCGAATTCAGAAGGCGCATTGCTCTTGACAGAAGATACCGAACATACTAAACCTTGGGCAAATCGGGACAAGGGACCGCAAAATGCGGGGGTCCCGGACGGCTCCCCACGGAAGGAGAGCGACATGGATGTGCCCGAGGAAACGACGGATCGCAGACACGCGACGCTGCACGACGGCCTGTGGACAGTTGCACACCGTCTGCCGGACGCTCTGCTGTTGCTCGTAGCGGCAGGGGGGGGTGTGGCGGTGCTTCTGGCTGTGCTCAACGTTCCGGTGCTCTGGCTCTTGCTGGGGCTCATGCCGTTGAGCTTCGTCACCGCCCTCTTGCTGGCCTTCAGCCGCTGAGGAGCCCATGGGGGCCATCTGCAAAGCTTTCCTGGGAATTGCATTCGCCGTTCTCCTCGTATGCGTAATGTCTTGGTTCGTGATGCGGCGCCGTTGCAGGGGCGATGTCAATGGGGCGGCGAGTCCGTGGCAGGTATGGGGCATCTACCTGGCGGCGTGCGTGATTCCGGCGGTGTCACTTTTCGGGGTCGCGGCAACGACCTCGATGGTCTCGGAGTACTACCGCGAATGGGTCTTCTCTCCCGGATTGCAGGCAGGCATCCGCCCGACGACAGACGAAGCCGACTACTATGCTATACAGTCCGTAACGACTGTCGGCTACGGGTGTACGCTGTCGCTCCCGGAGAAGCCGGATGACCTGCGAGGAGTTGCGAAGGCGCGACGAGAGACCGTGCACGAAACCATGATTCATCGATTCCGCCGGCTTTCCGCGATTGCCATGCTCTTGGGTGCG
>CAZADC010000001.1:15157-49318 GCA_964483755.1 uncultured Planctomycetaceae bacterium
TCGTGCAGGCAGCGGTGACCGCCAGGGAGGAAGCGACCGGGCGCGGACTCATCCGGCTGGGTATGCCCACGATTGGACGGCGACCATGAATGACACAGACTGCATCTTCTGCAGAATTATCGTCGGCGAGGTGCCGAGCGAGACGATCGTCGACGACGAGCATGCCCTGGCGTTCATGGACGTCGGCCCGCTCGCCGAGGGGCACGTCCTGCTGATCCCGAAGCGCCACCACGAGACGCTCGACGAGATGCCCGCCGACGCCGCCGGCGCAATGCTGCGTCACCTGCCTGGGCTTGTCGCCGCCGTGCGGGAGGCGACCGGCTGCGAGGGCGTCAACGTCCTGCAGAACAACGGGCGCGTCGCCCACCAGGTCGTCCCCCACGTGCACTTCCACGTGATCCCGCGGAATTCCGGCGACGCCTTCGAGTTCAACTGGCCGGCCGGGAGCTATCCGGAAGGGCGGATGAGCGAGCTGGCCGGGCAGATCCGGGAGGCGATGCCGTGAGACATGCGATCCTGACTGCTCTCGCCGCGGCGGTGTTGCTGCTGCCGCTGGCCTGCACGAGCTCCGTCGACGAGCCGACCCCGAAGGAAAGCGAAACGAAGATGGCCGACACCCAGCCGCCCGACTCTTCCGCCCCGATCGTCGTGCTCGAGACCAGCCGCGGCGACATCCGCGTGAAACTCTGGCCGGACCGCGCTCCGAAGACCGTCGCCAACTTCCTGCAGTACGTTCGGGACGGGTTCTACGACGGCACGATTTTCCACCGCGTGATCGAGGGCTTCATGATCCAGGGCGGCGGATTCACGCCCGAGATGGACAAGAAGTTGACGCGCGAGCCGATCCCCAACGAGGCCTCGGCGGATGCGCCGAACGATCGCGGCACGATCGCCATGGCGCGGACCAGCGATCCGCACAGCGCCACCGCGCAGTTTTTCATCAATCACGCCGATAACGATTTCCTCAATCATCGCGACGAGTCCGCCCAGGGCTACGGATACGCCGCGTTCGGCGAGGTCGTGGACGGCATGGATGTCGTCGATGAGATCGCCGGCGTCGAGACGAAGACCGTCGGCATGATGGAGAACGTGCCCGTCGAGCCGATCCTCATCAAGCGCGCCTACGTGCCCGAGCCGGACTGAGCGGCATTGGATACGGTCGTGCCGGCGGAACAGTCTTCCAGCCTGCTCGCGCCGGTGGAACAGGCTTTCAGCCTGTTCGGCACAGCCTGAAAGTCTGCCCGCTGGTGCAGGTCGACCTGGCTCTGCTCGGGGGTCGGCGGGCCGGCAGCCCACGGCGCGCGTCACCCCGAGCGCTGTCGCATGAAGACCCCGATCGCCCCGGCCAGGCGTCGTCCGAAGTCCCTCAGCAGATCGGGGCTCACGGTCACGTCGCCCACGTTGGCGTAGGGGATCTCGAGCGAAGTGACGAATGACGCCCTGTTCGCCATCCACTTCGAGAACGAGCAGGCCTCCGGCGTCGCCTGCGAGGTGTTCCACGACTGTCCCCACGGCAGGTCGTCCGCCTGCGAGTAGGGCAGGGCGCCGCGAGACCGCTGCTCCAGCACGCGCCCGAACTCCTGCTGCGCTCGCCAGATGTCGGCACGCGGACTTCCCACCTGGTAGATGTGCTCGTTATTCGGGCCGCGAATCCACGGACTGTGCAGGTCGACGGCCGCGTCCGGACCGGGACCGTCATTCGCCAGTCGCATGACGGCGGCCGTCTCGCGGTAGCGAGGCGTATCGACGTAGTCCCGGTTGTGATCGTGCCCGTCGCGGGCCTTGCCCTGGTCGCCGTCCTCGACGCCGTCCTTGTCGACGAACGGGACCGCCAGCAGACGGACGTGCTCGCGGACCCACGCCTCGGGCGCGCCCGGCACGGCGTGGGCGATCGCGTCCAGGACGCCTTCGAGAACGAAGCTCGCGCTGCTCTCGCAGGCATGATGCCTTGCCGTCAGCAGTAGCCGTCGTTCGCTGTCCGCCGGGCCGATCGCCAGCAGCTCCACCTCGCGGCCCTCCCGGGAGCGGCACAGCACGTCGCGCTGAATTCCGGCGCCGTGTGCGGCAAGAAAGGCGTCCAGATCGCTCTGCAGGTAGGGCAGGCAGAAGCAGAACTGCACGTCGCTCTCGTCGGCGGCGAAGCGGTAGGTGAACGTCGGCGCCTGGTCGTCATCCCGGCCGAGCCAGTCCCACGACCGCCCGCCGTCGCGGCTGACGCAGGGCCCGCGCGAGCCGATCACGTCCCAGTCGGTGAACTCGAAACGGATCGTCCGCCCCTGGGCTCCGCGGACGGCGAAACGCCAGTAGAACCATGGCTCGGTCGATCCGCGCTGGTCCTGCCGGATGCGGGCCGTGGCGTCGTCCAGATCGTCGACGATCACGTTGCCCGCCGGTGCGTCGGCCGTGAGTGTCCAGTCCATGGTCCGTGCAGTGTATTGCGTGCACAGGCGGCTTGCACGTTCGTGTCGGTCGGTGTGGGTCCGCCTCACCGGGCTCGCCGGTTTCGCGGACGGCCGGCGGTTCATTCGCCGTCGCATTCAGGGTTCGCCAGTCCCGGCTGCCTTCGCAGCGCCGCTTCTTCCCGCTGGAAACGCTCCAGGAGGTCCCCGTGGTCCAGACCGGCCGCCCTGGCGCGGTCGATGGCCTCACGCAGCAACTCGGCGTCGGCGGCGTCCGGATCTTCATCCCGCAGGCGCCGGGCCGCGCCGAGCGCCTCGATGAACGCCTCGGCCTGGTCCTGGAGCTCGCGGAGGACGCCGAGCAGGGCGTTGGGGTCGCCGCCGCGCTCCAGCTCCCGCCGGGCGGCGTCGCGTCGCTCGACGGCCAGGAGGAACTGCCCGACGGCGTTTCGCAGGTGCGCGGCCTCGGACGGTACGAACGGGCTGCGCCGCCCGCTGGCGGCGTCGGGGACGTTGAGCCATGAGCGATACGGCGAGCCGCCCGCGCCCGCGCTGCCGAAGTCGCACAGGCGGACGTTCCCGCCGTCGGCCGTCGGCGCCTCCAGCAGCATCGCCGGCGGCAGCCAGCCGGTCCATTTCGCCGGGCGGAACTCGAGATTCGCCGCGTCAAGCGCCGGCAGCGCGTCGGCCGGGGCGCCGGCGTAATCTCGATGCCAGGTGTCCAGAAGCGTCCCCTGCTCGGGGTCGGTGGCGTTGTAGCGGCGGTCCCAGGTCAGCAGGATCGGCCCGCGGTAGACGCTGGTCCGACCCGCGCACTGCCCGCGCCCCGCCCAGAAATGCGGTGTGAAGTCCAGCGTCAGCTCCACCGCGTCGCCGCCGGACCAGCGCCGCCGCAGGGGGAGGTACTCGCCGGGCTGCACGTTCTCGACCGCTTCGCCGTTGACGCTGACCCGCGTCTCCCGCGACCACTGCGGGATGCGGAGCTTGAGCTCCAGCTCGGCGGGGCGGGAGGGATGCACCGCCAGGCGGACGACATTGTCGTACGGATAGTCCGTCTGCTGAACGATCCGCAGCTCGCCGCCGTCGGCCAGCTCGGCCGTCATCTCACCCGACGCGTATGCGTTCACCAGCAGCTCGCCGTCGTCGCCGCGCAGCATCGCCCAGCCGCTGAGCAGCCCGAACCCGCGGGCCGAGTTCACGCTGCAGCAGTTCAACTCCGGCGTGCCCTCGCGCGCCTGGAAGACGATCGAATGCGCGCTCGCCCGGCGCACGCCGTCCATCGGCGTGTCGTAGGTCGCCCACCGACCGGTCGCGTTGTGCATGCCGAGCACGGAGTTGAGCAGCGTCAGCTCCAGCTCGTCCGCGACGCGGGAATCGCCGGTCAGGTGCAGCATCGTCTCGCCCAGCGCGGACCACGCGATCGTGCAGCAGGTCTCGATCGCTCCGGGATGGTACGGGTCGCCGACCGCCCGCTCGCCGGAGGTGAACCCGCCGTTGTTGTGCCGGTCGCCCCGGACGATGCTCCACCAGATCCGCTCGAACGCGTCGCGGTACGCCCGCTCGCCGGTCAGGTCGTACAGCTCCGCCATGGCGAGGATCGGGTGCAGGCTTTCCCAGCGCGGGCGCGGCAGCTCGAAGAACTCCCGACCCGACAGCGGCCCGCGGAGGTAATCCCCGGCAAGCGGGCGGCCGGCGTCATCGGTGGCGGTGAACTCGCGATCCACGATCTGCCGCGCCAGGTCGAGGTATCGCTGTTCGCCGGTCCTGCGGTAGAGCAGGCACAGCGAATGCGCCGGGGCGAGGTTCATCTCCGTGCTTCCGGTCTCGGCGAGGCGCGGCTCTGTGTCGCCGAGGTACATCTCGCACATCAGGTCGCCCGCACGTCGCGCGCACCACAGCGCGGCCGCGTCGCCGGTCGTTTCGCGCCAGGCGAGCAGCCCGAGCATCAGGTGGTAATGCCCCCAGGTGTCCCACGTGTTGGCGCACTGCGGGGCGTGGTTGGTCAACGCCGCCTCGCTCGGCCAGGGACCGAGATACCCGTTGTCGGCCTGCAGCGAGACCAGCTCGGCGACGAACGTCTCCAGCCGTCGACGGAGCTCTTCGTCGCCCGTCATCCGCAGCACGGCGACGGCGCCCGTGAGGTACTTGCCGGCGAACTCCCCGGCCCAGGGGACCATGTCCCGCCGCGGAAGCCGGTCGCGGTCGCGGAAGATCTCCAGCATCCCCGGGTTCGCCCACGGGGCAACCTTCAGCCATTGTTCGGTGACGTTGTCGACGTACTGGCCGAGTACGCCTCTGAAGCGGCAGGCCGTTGCGGCCGGTGTGAACGGAAGCACGAAGTGTTCTCCGGTTCTGTCCGGTCTCCCGCGGCCGGCGCACGTTGCGGGCCGATTGCGGATGGGAAACCACGATCGCAGCCATTAGGCCTTCAGGCATGCGGAATGCAACGTGTTTTGTCGGATTTTTCCGTTCCGTTGCGGGCGCGCGCCGCTACCATGCGCGTTTTGCCGGGCCTCAACGCAACGGGAGCCGCATCCATGAACGCCGTGCAGCGCCTTCGTGCGACCTGGGAACACAGGCCGGTGGACCACCTGTTCCGCCGGGAGTTCTACATCTGGACCGAGGCCATCGATCGCTGGAGGGGCGAGGGCATGGACCCGGATGCCGACCCGGCCGAGCTGTTCGGCTTCGACCCGGTCGCCGACGTCGGCGCCGGCGGGCTGGGCTGGTGCGACCCGGCCTTTGCGCCCGCGATCGAGTCGAAGGTTCTCGATTCCACGGCCGAGTACGAGGTCATCCTTGACGCCTCCGGCCGGACGGTGAAGATGTTCAAGGGCCGCCGGCACGGGTTCATGCCGACCTACCTCAAGCACGCCGTCACCGGCTGGGACGACTGGCGCCGCGACGTCGAGCCCCGCCTCCAGCCGGACACGCCCGGTCGCTACGAGGGCTTCGACGCGAAGATCGCCGAGCTCCGGGCCGCCGACGCCGAGGGGAAGATGATCATCCAGGGGGGCATCGGCGGGTACATGTACCTGCGGGCGCTGGTCGGACCGGAGGATATCTGCTACCTGCTGCTGGACGAGCCGGACCTGGTCCACGCCATGATGCGGACCTGGCTGGAGCTCGCCGACGGGTGGACCGCCCGCGTGCAGGAGCACGTCGAGCTGGACGCCGTCTTCCTGGCCGAGGACATCTGCTACAACCACGGGCTGCTCATCAGCCCGGACATGGTTCGCGAGTTCCTCTTCCCGTATTATCAGCAGCTTCTCAGCAACGTCCGGTCGCGGCAGGAGGGCAGGCGCCTGTACTTCCAGGTGGACACGGACGGCAACGTCGGCGAGGCGATCGACCTGTACAAGGAGATCGGGCTCGACGCCATGCTGCCGTTCGAGGTGGCGGCGGGCAATGACGTCGTGGATCTCGCCCGCCGGCATCCGGACGTCGTCTTCTCGGGCGGCATCGACAAGCGGGTCCTCGCGGAGGGACCGGACGCGATCGACCGTTACCTGGAGGCGGTCATCCCGGCCATGCTGGAGCGCGGCGGATACGTGCCGACCTGCGATCACGGCGTGCCGGACAACGTGTCGTTCGACAACTACATGCACTATCGCAGGCGAATGATGGAGCTGGATCACTGACGCGCGCCGGCGCTTCGGCGCCGCGGCGGGCCGTTCGCCGATGTTTCGCAATCGCAGCATCCAACGAAAGGAACATGTCATGCAGTATCGCAGTCTCGGACGCACCGGAGCGAAGGTCAGCAAGCTGTGCCTCGGATGCATGATGTTCGGCGGCAAGACCGACGAGGCGGAGTCCGCCCGGATCATCGACCGCGCCATCGACGGCGGGATCAACTTCATCGACACCGCGAACGCCTACAACCGCGGCGACAGCGAGATCGCCGTCGGCAAGGCGCTCCAGGCCAACGGCAAGCGGGATCACATCGTGCTGGCGACGAAGGTCTTCGCGCCGATGGACGACGACGATCCGAACATGCGCGGCAACCACCGGCGCCACGTCATCGAGCAGTGCGAGGCGTCGCTGAAGCGCCTCCAGACCGACTGGATCGACCTGTACCAGATTCACCGCCCGATGTCGGACATCCCGATCGACGAGACGCTGCGCGCCCTGGACGACCTGGTCCGGGCGGGCAAGGTGCGCTACATCGGCACGAGCACCTTCGCCGCCTGGCAGCTCATGGAATCGCTGTGGGTCAGCCGGGAGCTCGGGCTCAACCGCTTCGTCACCGAGCAGCCCCCGTATCACCTGCTGGACCGGCGGGTCGAGCGCGAGCTCGTGCCGATGCTCCGGACGTACGGGTTCGCGATGATCCCCTGGTCGCCGCTGGCGGGCGGGTTCCTGACCGGCAAATACAAGCGCGGGCAGGACAAGGACAAGGCCGAGGGACGCCACAGCGGGTGGTTCTACGGGAATCACTTCAGGGACCGGGCGTTCGACGTGGTCGAGAAGGTCGAGGAGATCGCCGAGGGCAAGGGCTGCACTCCCGCGCAGCTGGCGATCGCCTGGGTCGCCCAGCGTCCGGGCGTGACGGCGCCGATCATCGGCCCGCGGACGATGGGGCAGGTCGAGGACAACCTCGGCGCGGCGGAGGTCGAGCTGAGCGAGGCGGACTGCAAGGCGCTGGACGAGGTGGCGCCTCCGGGCACGGCGACGGTCCCGACGTACTACGAGGCGGACTTCGGCCCGCACAAGCACCGCTGGTGAGCCGGCAGGGGCCGCCCCGTTTCCCGGCCGGTCCGATCCGCATCCGGAGCGTCGAATGCCGTCCTGCGGTGCGTCGCGTCGGCGGACGCTGCGCACCGCCGGCGGGCGTGCGTCCGCGCTTGCGCCGTGCGGGTCGAATTGGATTGACACGGCATGAGGCAGCCGTTAGAAGAAGATTCGGGAGTTCCCCCGGCAGTGGTGCTCCAGAAACGCTCCGCGCGCAGCCCGACGGAGTTCGTGAGAGGCGGTTTTTTCGTAGGAGATTACAGTATGCCTCGCAAGTCCGATCGCTCGACGTCTCCCGCTCTTTTCGAGCAGCTCGAAGCCCGGCTGCTTCTCAACGGTGCGTTGGCCGATGGCCTGGGTGACGACGCCGGCTCGGAGGAGCTCGCTGCTCTCGTGGTGGATGCCGAGGCGGGCGGCTTGCCGCCGGGCACTCCCATGCAGGATCTGGGCGACGACGCGCCGGACGGCACGGCTGAGATGGTTTACGACACCGGGACGGGTCAGGTGTGGTTCGACAACGGGGGCTCAACGATCAACCTGATCGAACTTTCAGTGAACTCCACAGAGGGCCTGGCGCTGGATCCCAGCATGTCGGACAGTTTCTTCACCGCGACCCCGAACGTGGATACGACCACGACGCTGCAGTACTTCGTGCCTGCGGGCCTGCCCACGGGCGAAGACCAGGTAGGCGGGGTCGGTTACATGACTACCGGGCTCACCGAGCTCATCCAGGGCACACACCTTCTGTTCCGCTACCAGGTCCCCGGCGAGACGCTGGAGATTGGACTGATTACGATCATTGACGGCGGACCCGCTCCGACGGGCATTAGCGGCACCAAGTTCCACGATGAGAACGGCAACGGGGTGTTCGACGCCGGCGAGCCGGGCCTCGAGGGGTGGACGATCCGGCTGTTCACCGACGACAACGACAACGACGTGCTGGACGAGGCCGACACCCGCCGGCAGGCGGCGACCATCAACGACCTACGAGGAGGACGTCACCAACGCGAGCGGCGACTACGACTTCCTCGGGCTCTCGGCGGGCACATACTTCGTCGAGGAAGTCGCGCAGCTGGGGTGGGACCAGACCTTGCCCGGTGCTCCCGGATACCACACCGTGGACGTGGTAGAGGGGTCCGTTTCGCTTGACAGGGACTTCGGTAACATGGAGGCGCCCTTCGAAGGCATCGCCGGAAGCAAGTGGGAGGATCTCGACGGCGACGGCGTGTGGGACGCCGGCGAGGACGGGCTCAGCGACTGGACCATCCAGCTGTACGTCGATGACGGCAACGGCACGCTGGGGGTCGAGGATGCGCTGGCCGACGAAGCCGTCACGGACAGCCAGGGCGACTACGCCTTCCAAGGGCTGACGACCAACACCTACTTCGTCCAGGAGGTGCTGCAATCCGGGTACGCCCAGACGCATCCCGGCGCCCCCGGCTACCACACGATCAACTACTCGGACGGCGACGAGGTGCTCGACGTGGACTTCGGCAACCAGCCGATCCTGGGCATCAGCGGCGTCAAGTGGCACGACCTGAACGGCGATGGCGTGATGGACGCCGGCGAGCCCGGGCTCGAGGGGTGGACGATCACCGCCTGGCGGGACGCCAACGGCGACGGACTGATCGGCGGCGACGAAAGCAGCTTCACCACCACCACCAACGTCGACGGCGAATACGCCTTCCCCACGCTGGCGCCGGGCTTCTACCGCGTCGCCGAGACGCTCGAGCCCGGATGGGTGCAGACCGGCCCGCTGGCGGGCGTCTGGCAGGGCGAGCTGACCACCGACGGCAGCATCGAGGACGTGAACTTCGGCAACATGCAGTTGGCCGACGCGAGCGGCGTCGTGTGGAACGACGTGAACGGCGACGGCGTTATCGATGGCGGGGAGTCGCTGCTGGAGGGCTGGACCGTCTTTGCCGACACCGACAGTGACGGCGAGTTGGACGCCGGCGAGATCAGCGCCGAGACCGCGGCCGATGGGACCTACACGCTGTCCGATCTGGCGCCGGGGCCGTACAACCTGACCGTCGTGATCCCGCCGGCCTGGGAGGCGACCGTGCCGGCGACCGGCATGATCTCGGTGAACCTCGTCAGCGGCGACGCGCTGGCCGACCAGGACCTCGGCGTCCGCCAGCCCGCACTGCCCGATCTGGCGAGCGGATCGACCGATTTCAGTGACTACGCGCCGACGACCGTCAACCCGGGCGACGCCTGGCAGGTCGACTGGCGGGTGGTGAACAACGGAACCGTCGCCTCCGGCGACTTCCAGACGGCCTTCTACATCAGCGCGGACGCTGCGATTACGACCGACGACCTGCTGATCGGCACGGTGGACGCCGCGAGCATCGACGCGGGCGGCTTCGCCGATCTGACGCTGAACGTGGCGAGTTTTCCCGACGTCCCGGCCGGCGAGTACTTCGTCGGGGTGATCGTCGATTCCGCCGGCGCGGTGGCCGAGTCCGACGAGCTCAACAACACCGGCGTGGACGACGCCGCGCCGCTGAGCGTGCCCGGCATCCGCGGGACGCTCTGGTACGACACCAACGCCGACGGCGTGATGGACCCGGGCGAGGAGCCTGTCGCCGGACAGACCATCTTCATCGACGCCGACCAGGACGGGATCGTCGATCCCGGAGAGGTCACCGCAACCACCGACGCCGACGGGTTGTATTCCTTCACCGGTCTGCCGGACGGCACCTACAACATCGACGTCGCGCTGCCGACCGGGTGGAGCCAGAGCTTCCCCGCGTCGCCGAATTACTCGATCAGCTACACGGCCGGGACGGTGATCGCCGGCCGGGACTTCGGCGTCTCCGGAGCGGCCGACCTGCTCGACGAGGGTGACGCCTTCAGCGGATTCGATCCGCAGACCGTCGTTTCCCCCGGCGCCACGTGGGACGTCTGGTGGGACATCCGCAATGCCGGGACCGGCGACGCCGGCAGCTTCGTCGTGCGGGTCTACGCCTCCGTAGACAACGACATCTCCACGACGGAAGACAACATCCTCTTGGACAGCGAGACCGTCGCCGGCCTGGCCGCGGGCCAGTACCTGGATCTGAACCTCTCGCTCCTGGGGTTCCCCGAAATCCCCGCCGGCGATTACTATGTCGGCATCGTCATCGACCCGCTCAACAGCGTGCTCGAGACCGACGAGACCAACAACACCGGCGTCAACCTCGAATACACGCTCAACGTGATCAACCGTCCGGATCTGCAGGGCGCCGTGCCCGAAGACAGCGGATTCGATCCGCCGGCCGTGCTCCCTGGCGACCAGTGGCACGCCTGGTTCGACGTGACGAACACCGGCGGCGAGGCGGCCGACCGGTTCCGCGTGGACTACTACGCCTCGACGAACAACAGCATCACGACGCTCGACTACCACCTGGGCTACGACTGGGTGGAAGGGCTCGGGATGGACGAGGTCGCCCAGTCGGCCGTGTCGCTGATGAACTTCCCGGACCTGCCGGCCGGGGAGTACTACGTCGGGATCATCATTGACCGGGCAAACGTCATCCTCGAGGGCGACGAGCTGAACAACAAGGCCGTCTCGTCCACCTACCCGCTGATCGTTCCCGGCCTTTCGGGAACCAAGTGGGAGGACATGGACGGCGACGCCGTGCGCGACGCCGCCGACCTCGGCCTCAGCGGGTGGACCATCCGCCTGTACACCGACGACAACGACAACGGCGTGCTGGACCCCGCCGAGGAAGCCACCTTCCAGGAAACCACCACCGACGATGACGGTCGCTACGAGTTCAAGGACCTCGCCACCGGCCGCTACTTCGTGCAGGAGGTCCAGCAGGCCGGGTGGGGCCAGAGCTACCCCGCCGACATGCACACGGTCGAATACACGGTCGACACGTTCGTCGGCCAGCTCGACTTCGGCAACGCCGAGCTGGTGACGATCAGCGGCGTCAAGTGGCACGATCTGGACGGTGACGGCGTCCTGGACGACGGCGAGCCAACCCTTGAGGGCTGGACGATCTTCCTCGACGAGAACGACAACGGCGTCCTGGACGTCGGTGAGACCAGCACCGAGACGGACGCCGGCGGGGAATACAGCTTCACGGATCTCATGCCCGGTCAGTACGTGGCGGCGGAGGTTGACGAGTTCGGCTGGATGCAGTCCTGGCCGACCGGCGACGGCGTGTACCGCCTGACGGTGACCAGCGGCAGCGACGAGATCGACGTGAACTTCGGCAACTACGAGCCGGCCGAGGCCCGCGGACTGAAGTGGCACGATGTCAACAGCGACGGCACGCGCCAGATCGGCGAGCCGGGGCTCGATGACTGGATCATCTACGGCGACGTCAACGACAACGGCGTGCTGGACCTCGACGAGCCGTCCACCGTGACGGACGCCGACGGCAATTACGCCCTGACGAACCTGCCCCCGGGCGACTACACCATTCGCGAGGTCCTGCAGGACGGCTGGGAGCAGTCCTTCCCCGTCGGCGGGCACGCGGTGACGATCGTCAGCGGGGACGTGCTTGCGGACCTGGATTTCGGCAACTTCCAGCCGGGCGAGATCAGCGGCGTCAAGTGGCATGATCTCGACGCCGACGGCGTCTACAAGGACGCCGAGGACGGCCTCGAGGGCTGGACGATCTTCCTCGACGAGGACGACAACGGGTTGCTGGACTGGACCGACGGCGACGGGGACGGCGTGTGGGACGCCGGCGAGGGCGAGCAGTGGACGCTGACCGACGCCGACGGCGCCTACAGCTTCACCGGCCTGACGTACGGTACGTATCACGTCCGCGAGCTCCTGCAGCCCGACTGGGAGCAGTCGGCCCCGGCGACCGGCGAGTACGTGGTGACGGTTGCCAGCGGGAGCGTGGTGACCGGGCGGAACTTCGGAAACTACATGCCGGCCGTCATCGAAGGCGTCAAGTGGCACGACATCAACGGCGACGGCGGGTACGACGTGGGAACCGAGCCGCTGCTGGAGGGGTGGACCATCTTCCTCGACCAGAACGAGAACGGCGTTCTCGACGCCGGCGAGGTGTCCACGACCACCGACGAATTCGGCGAATACAGCTTCACCGGGCTCGTCCCGGGTCCCTATACGGTTGCCGAGGTGATGCAGCCCGACTGGTCGCAGTCCTACCCGGCGAGCGGGTCCTACGGCATGACGCTCGTCAGCGGCGATGTGGCCTCGGACATGAACTTCGGGAACTACGCGTTCGGCGAGATTTCCGGCACGAAGTGGGATGACCTGAACATCAACGGCATCCGCGAGGACGGCGAGCCGGGCATCGAGGACTGGACCGTCTTCCTCGACGCCGACGACGACGGCGAGCTGGACTGGACGGACGCGAACGACAACGCCGTCTGGGATGCGGGCGAAGGCGAGCGGTGGACGCTCACCGACGCCGATGGCGCCTACGTCTTCGACGAGCTGAGCCCGGGCGACTACGTCGTCGCCGAGGTGCTCGAGGCGGGATGGACGCAGTCCGCCCCGACCGCGGGCGCCTACGCCCTGACCGTCACGAGCGGGCTGGTCGTCGAAGGCAACGACTTCGGGAACTTCCGCCTCGGGCAGATCAGCGGACACAAGTGGAACGATCTCGACGGCGACGGCGTGTGGGACGTCGGCGAGACGGGCCTCGAGGACTGGGTGATCTTCATCGACGAGGAGCTCGGCATGCCCGGCGGCACGACGCTGCTGGACACCGGCTTCGACACCGATCCCCGCGCCTCCGGCTGGGTGCTCACCGACTGGGACCTCGACGTCCACGACACCGGCGGATGGACGGACACCGACCAGTTCATCGCCCCGGGCGACTACATGTGGCAGTCGCCGCAGTTCACCGCGGCGCCGCTGAGCTACTTCCGGATCGACTTCATCGCCCGCGGGACGGGTGACGGGTTCGTCGCCGGCATGGGCTTCAACCCGGAGGCCGAGTTCGGCCGCTATCCCGACGCGGACGCGACGGCCGGCGAACTGGTCGCCGATGACTGGACCAGCTACGAGCTGACCGACACGTGGCAGACGTTCACCTACTATACGCGGGCCCGGTCCAACGCCGTCACCGACGCGGTGCGGTTCATGGGCGCTGGTACGGAGGTGGACGACGTTACGGTGACCACCGCCAGCGACGCCGAGGCGCGCGACTGGTACGACGGCGTCTACGCCGGCATACCCGCCGTGACCTACGACCCCGGCGCCGGACGCTTCGACGGCGTCGAGGACTTCATCGGCAAGCTGGAGGCCGGCGAGGACGTCCGCATCGTCTTCCTCGGCGACAGCATCATGCTCGATTCCGGCAACTCCGGCATCGACGTGCTCCTGGAACGCATGTATCCCGGCTCCAACGTCGAAATCGTCACCGCCGTCGGCGGCGGGACGGGCGTGGACAAGTGGGCGGTCGACGAGCTCTACGACTGGCCGGACCACGACCTGGATCTCGACGCCGCCGTCATCGACCAGCAGCCTGACCTGGTGCTCATCGGCGGGATCAGCAACAACGAGGCCTACGACGACTTCCGCAGCGTCATCGACGACGTCCGCGACGGCGTCCAGACGCAGTTCGGCTACGAGGTGGACATCATGCTGATGACCGGCGCGTTCGGAACGGGCAGCGACCCGGCCGGATACGCGACCGAGCTGGCCTCCATCGCGGCCGAGAAGGACACGGCGTTCATGGACATGCGGGCTGCGTGGACCGCCTACATGGCCGACGCCGCTCTCGCCGGCTACGACAGCACGTACTTCTATCGTGACGGCGTCCACGCCAACGCGTACGGCAAGCAGGTGATCGGGCGCATCATGCAGGCGCAGTTCGCGCCGGACACCATACCCGACACGGCCGGCAACGGCGTGCTGGACTGGACCGATCTGAACGACAACGGCGTGTGGGACGCCGGCGAGGGCGAGCGGTGGACCACCACCGACGCGACGGGCGCCTACGCCTTCACCGACCTCATGCCCGGCGAATACGTGCTCGCCGAGGTGCTGCAGGACGGGTGGGTGCAGACGGCTCCCGAAACCGGCGTGCACAACGTGGTCGTGACCAGCGGCGCGGACCTCACCGGCGTCGACTTCGGCAACGTCGAGGGCGGCACGATCCAGGGCGCCAAGTGGTACGACATCAACGCCGACGCGGTCTGGGACGCCGAGGAGGACGCGCTGGAAGGCTGGACGATCCGCCTTTACAGTGACCTCAACAACAACGGCGTGCTCGAAGAGGCCGAGCGGGACGAGTACCTCGAGGACGTCACGGACGTCGACGGCGCGTACGAGTTCACCGACCTCCTGCCCGGACGCTACTTCGTCGAGGAGCAGCTCCAGGCCGACTGGGCCCAGACCTTCCCGCTCAGCGGCATCTACACCGTCAACATCACGGCGGGGCTGACCGTCGCCGATCAGGATTTCGGCAACGTCCTGACCAGCGACATCAGCGGGATGAAGTTCGAGGATCTCAACGGCAACGGCGCCTTCGACGCCGGCGAGCCCGGGCTCGAAGGCTGGACCATCTTCCTCGACCAGAACGACGACGGCGTGCTTGACGCCGGCGAGCCCAGCACGGTCACCGCGGCCGACGGAACGTACACCTTCGCCGAGCAGCTCCCCGGCACCTATTACGTCGCCGAGCAGCTCCAGGCGGGCTGGACGCAGTCCTACCCGGCCGCCGGTTCGCACGAAATCGAGCTGGTCAGCGGCGTCGACCAGGGCGACGTGGACTTCGGCAACTGGACCACGGGGTCCATCTCCGGCGCCAAGTGGGACGACCAGAACTACGACGGCGTGTGGGACGCCGAGGAACCGGCCCTGCCCGACTGGACGATCTTCCTCGACGAAGACGACGACGGCGAGCTGGACTGGACCGACGGCAACGACAACGGCGTCTGGGACGCCGGCGAGGGCGAGCAGTGGACCCTCACCGACGCCCAGGGCGACTACAGCTTCTCCGACCTGCCCCCGGGCGACTACGCCGTGGCGGAGGTGATCGAGGACGGCTGGTACCAGAGCTATCCCGCCGGCGGCGTGCACGAGCTGACGCTGGTCAGCGGTACGGCAGTTGAGGACCTCGACTTCGGCAACGGCCTGGCCGTGTCGATCACCGGGTACAAGTGGAACGACGTGAACGGCGACGGCGTCTGGGACGTCGGCGAGGAGGGCCTCCAGGACTGGACGCTCTACCTCGACGCCAATGACAACGGCGAGCTGGACGCGGGCGAGGCCACGGCCGTCACGCTCGCCGACGGCAGCTACGCCTTCGGGCCGCTCATGCCGGACACCTACATCGTCCGCGAGGATCTCGCCGCCGACTACTGGACGCAGACCGCGCCGGTCGACGGATACTACGAACTGACGCTCGCGCCGGGCGAGACGGCCGCCGATCAGAACTTCGGCAACCAGTCCCGGCCGCTCGCCAACGACCTGGAGGTCGCGACCGACGAGGACACCGACCTCAACGAAACGGTCACCGGGTGGGACTTCGAGGACGACGATTTGACGTTCGCGATCGACACCCAGCCGGCGAACGGCACGGTGACGATGAACCCGGACGGAAGCTTCACCTACGATCCGGACGACGACTTCAACGGCGTGGACACCTTCACGTTCATCGCTTCCGACGATTACAACGACAGCGAGCCCGGCACGGTGACGGTCACCGTCAACCCGGTAAACGACGGGCCGGTCGCGAACGACATGAACCTGGCGACCGACGAGGACACGCCGCTCGTGATCGACCTGGACGCGACGGATGTAGAGACCGATCCGGCGGACCTGATCTACACGATCACCTCCCCGCCGACCCACGGCACGCTGGACGAAACCGGCCCCGGGCAGTACCTCTACACGCCGGACGACGACTACAACGACGCGGCTGCCCCCGATACCTTCACCTACACGGTGACCGACACGGGCGACCCGGCCGGCGTGGGGACAAGCCCCGCGCTGACCAGCGGCGAGGCGACGGTGAGCATCACCGTCAATCCTGTCAACGACCCGCCGATCGCCCATCCGCAGACCGTGGAGATCGACTTCGAGGGCCAGCCCATCGCCATCGACCTGACCGGCGAGGACGTCGAGACCCCGGCCGGCGAGCTCACCTACGACATCGTCACACAGCCGGTATTCGGTGAGGTGACGCTGGTCGGCAGCACCGCATGGTACACGGCGTCGACGGTCTGGGGCGGCGGGCTGGACAGCTTCCGGTTCACCGTCACGGACACGGGCGACCCGGCCGGTGTCGGCGACAACGCCGAAACCAGCGTCCCGGCGACGGTCACGCTCGACGTGGCGCCGTTCGCCTACTTCGACGAGAACCAGGACGCCGTCTACTACGGCTGGGGCTTCGGCGCCGACGATCCCGCCGTCATCTCGCTCAAGAAGGAAGGGCAGGGATGGGCGGTGTTCGGCCGGGACGATCCCGAGCGCATCGAGCGCATCCTGGTCGACGGCACGACGGACAACAGTCAGCTCGATATCCAGGTGCCCAACCTCGGCTGGCAGATCGGCGACATCAACATCGACGGCTCGCTGAAGAGCCTCGATGCTAACGGTTCGCTGGTCGGCGACATCCACGTCACCGAGTGGCTCGGCGACCTGGACTTCGGGGACGTCTTCTGGATCGGCGGCGAGCACACCGTCCGGATTGACGGCGTCGGCGACGAGATGAAAGTCGAGTTCGGGCGCATGGCCGACATCACCTTCGACTCCAACACGCCGGTAAAGAAGTTCGACTTCACCGACTGGACGGATCGCACCGGCGGCGACGACTGGCTGCGGGCGCCGTACGTCGACAAGCTGAGCGCCAACGGCGACGGCAACGCCGTGGCGGGGAATTTCCAGGCCAACCTGGACGTCGACACGCTCGACAAGGCCAAGATCGACGGCGGCGTGATGGCCGGACAGTGGCTCATCCCCGACGGCGTCGGCAAGCTTCAGGTTGACGACGACTTCCAGGTCGCCGACTTCCAGACCCGCTACCTCGACAAGTTCGACGTCGGCGGGTCGGTCGTGGATACCGAGATGCGGCTCGGACAGATGGACGGACAGTCCGCCAAGAAGATGTCCGTTGACGAGTGGCTGCGCGACAGCCGCATCTTCGGCGACGGCGAGTTCGGAAAGGTCGAGTTCGGCGGGATGGACTCCAGCGTGTTCGGCGCCGGACTGCTGGATACGCTCGACGGGTTCGCGCCCGGCGCTGCCGGATACGTCAAGAAGTTCGACGTCGGCGGCGTGACCGATCCGCTCGGCTTCTCCATGATCGATTCCCTGGCGGCCGCTCACACCTTCAACAAGGTGTCCCTGGAGTACGTCCAGGGCAATAACGCCGGCAACGCCGGATACCCGGACCTGCTCGGGCCGGGCGATTTCGGCGTCGTCGCCGACGTGGCGATCGACAAGCTGCAGGTCGAACGCACCAACGGCGAGAAGCTGAAGTTCAAGTCCGACGAGATGCCCGACGGGCAGGTCTTCCAGGATTTCTGGGTCCGGGTGGTCTGACCGACGCACTGTGGACAACCCCGGCCGGGCGCTGAACGTCGGCGTCCGGCCGGCTCGCTGCGCCGGCGGAACCGATCGGTCGGTCGACGACTGCGCCGTGATGGGGGGACGGTCACGGCTGCAGCATGCCCTGACGATAGGTCTCCATGATGCGATCGACCAGGCGGGGCGAGAGCGGCGCCAGCAGCGCCAGGAACTTGCCCCCGGACGTGAAGATCAGCTCCGGACGGTACCGTCCGATCGTCGCGACGATTCGCCTCGCCACCACGTCCGGCGGCTGCGGTGTGCGGATGCCCTCGAACGGTTCGGAGCCCGAGCGCCGCTCCCGGCGCCCCTCCACGCGGTCGAAAAAGTCCGTATCCGTCATGCCCGGGCACACGCAGGTGACGTTCACGCCGTGCGGGCGGAGCTCGACGCGCATCGAGTCGGTGAGCCCGACCACGGCGAACTTCGTCGCGCAATACGCCCCGTTCATCGGCGTCCCGCGCTTGCCGATCACCGACGACACGTTGAACACGTGCCCCGACCCCTGGCGGATCATTACCGGCGCGGCCGCCCTGCACCCGTAGAACAGCCCGAAGAAATTCACGTCGAATATCCGCCGCATCTGCTCGTCGGTGATCTCGTGGACGGCGGCGTGCAGCCCGTATCCGGCGTTGTTTACGAGCACGTCCAGACGCCCGAATCGCTCGGCCGTGGCGTTCACGAGCTCGTTCACCTGCCGCTCGTCCGTCACGTCCGTCGGGGCGACGACGATGTCCGCCGCACCGGTATGTCGGCATCGCTCGGCCACCCGCTCCAGCTCATCCTCGCGCCGGGCGGCCAGCACCACCGCGCAGCGCCTCTCCGCCAGGCGCAACGCCGTCGCCTCGCCGATCCCGCTCGACGCGCCGGTCACGATCGCGACCCGCTCGCTCATCGACTTCTCCCTTCGCTGTCGCCTGCGTCCCGTTCGCCGTCGCCGTCGCTCGCCCGACGGCCAGGATCTCCACGGTGGTCAGCACCGCCGCTGTGATCACGGCCGCCCAGAGGGCGAGCTTGATCCGCCGGACGAGGCGATCGATCGGCCGGCGGGTGCCCCCCGTGCTGCCCAGCCAGAGCACGTAGCTGATCCGCCACGAGATCGCCCCGTGCCGCCAGTTGCCCTGCGACGCGGGTATCCCGTTTAGCCGGGCGACCTCCTGCAGCGACCGCGCGAACACGGCGGCCCCTTCCGGCGTGATGCGCTCTCCGGTCGGCTCGGGCTCCGGTCCCGACGACCAGGCGGCGATGACGTCGCTCTGGCGCTCGAACCGCCGGCTGATCCATCCGAACCCCAGCCACCAGATCATCGCCAGCGCAAGCATCGCCAGCCCGTGGGCGGTGAGCAGGTCCAGCCCGAGCAGGATCGCCGCGTCGGCGGCCAGGCCGACCAGCGTCACGCTGGCGACGGCGAACAGCGCCGAGTAGAAGATGTGGTGCTGGACGATGTGCCCGGCTTCGTGGGCGAAGATGCTCTCGACCTGCCGCGGGTGCATGCGCTCCAGCAGGGCGTCGCTCAGCAGCACGTACCGGACGGGGGCGAGCAGGCCCATCACGGCGGCGTTGGCGATCACCCCGCCGCTGCGCCACACGAGGATGTCGCGGTAGCGGAGTTTGAGTCGCTCGCACGTCTCCTCCAGGCGCCGCCGCAGCTCGCCGTCCTCGAGCCGGCGCGTCCGCCAGATGCGGACGATCATCAGCGGCGCCGCCAGGAACACCCCCAGCGCGGTCGCCAAGGTGGCCGGTGCGATCACGTACGGCGCAAGCTCCTCGCCCAGCAGCGGCGGCAGGTAGAGCAGCCAGACCTCGTCGATCCCGATGATCAGCAGCACCGGGACCGCGACGAACAGCAGGTAGTGACGGGTGTTGTAGTCCAGGTACTCGCGGAACGTCCAGATCGGCGGGGCGTCGTCGGCCCCCGCGGCCGCGTGGAGGCGGACCTCGCGATAGAACGGATACTCCGCCGCCCACGCCAGCTCCAGCGCGACGGCGAACGGGAGGAACATCGCCAGTGTGTCGATCAGCGGCACGCCCCCGACGTGCAGCCATTCGCGGACCCGGTCACCGAGACCGAGCAGGACCAGCGCCGCCAGCCCGCCGACCAGCCAGAACCGCGTGAGCAGCGCCAGGGCGCGGTGCCGCCGGAAGATCGCGCCCGCGTTGCCGGGGCGCTCGGCCAGCGCGGCGGCCGCGCGCCGGGCGGCGAGTCCGCTGAGCCCCGCGGCGGTCGCCAGGTACGCCGCGAGCGACCCGCCGATCACCCATCCCCCCGCCAGAGGGGCGGTGAGGGGATCGAGCGTGAGCACGACGACAAACGCAATAAGCACAAGAACATGCATGGTCACCGCGATTGTAGCCCAGGCGGCGGGTCGGATCGGGGAGAAAATCACGCCGGAGCGGAACCTGCGGGGTTCAATGATATAGACGAGTCCGCGCCGCCGCTGCGGCCTGAGAGCCGGCGGCGGGGCGGCATGACTCGGGCGCGACGGGCCGGCGCCCGAGCCGGAACACGGCCCGCGGGAGACTCATCATGAAGCGAGCACTCTGGACAGTTGCGGCGCTGGCGGCGATCGCGCTGCTGGCGGGGGCGGCGACGGCGGGCGACGAGAACGCCCCGGCCGGCGGCAAGAAGAATCGCGCGAAGCCGGACAAGAAGGAAACGGTCCTGCGCGGACGCTACGCCCAGCTCGTCAAGGAGCTGGACATGACCGATGACCAGCAGGCGAAGCTCACCGAGCTCGTCAAACAGCACAACGAGGCGATGAAGGCGTGGACCGGCCGGCACGGCGAGCGGATGAAGGAGCTCCAGGCGCAGTTCAAGCAGGCGAAGACCGACGGGGACAAGGAGCAGGCGAAGCAGCTCCGCGAGCAGATGAAGGCGTTGTCGGCCGAGCGGGCGAAGATCGAGTCCGAGCACTGGAAGCAGGTCATGGGCATCCTCACGCCGGAGCAGGTGCAGGCCTGGCATGCTCACCAGTTCGAGGCGATGGCGATGCGCCTAGACAAGAAGGTTGACCTGACCGAGGATCAGAAGGCCCGGATTTCCGAGCTTGCGAAGGCCGCGGCCGCGCAGACGGCCGGGGCGGCGGACGCCAAAGCCCGGACACAGGCGAGGCGGGATTTCCACCAGGCCGTCATGAACGCCGTGCTCACCGACGAGCAGAAGGCGAAGCTGAAGCAACCGGCCAAGGCCCGAGACAAGGGCGAGCAGAAGGCAAAGCCCAAGCACCGAAACAAGAAGCCCGACGCCGCCGCCGACGGGGTGGACGACGACGATGACGGCGACGAGGTGGAGGACGTCGGGCTGGGCATGTAGCGCGAATCCGGTGAACTGCCCGCGGCGGGGCGGGGTCCGAGCGACCCGGTCCCGCCGCAGCATGCGCTGAATCGTGCGAGGCGTATCGAATCCCTCGCGGTGTCTCGAATCGTGCGCGGTGCCCTGGGCACCGCGCCACACCACGCGGCGGCCTGGAAAGGCCGCCGCGCTGAGCAGGGGAAGGCCGCCGCGCTCAGTGAGGGGAAGGCCGTCGGCGATGACACTCGGTTGCGTGGGCGGCGGGGCGGAACGTAGAATCACTCACCCGGCGTCGGCAGAGCGTTCGGGCACACGGTTGCAGCGGTTCTCTTACAGGAGCGGCGGATGCGGTACGTTTCCACGCGAGGACAGGTCGAGCCGGTCGGCTTCCGGCAGGCGGTCATGATGGGCCTGGCCGACGACGGCGGGCTCCTCGTGCCCGAGGAGATTCCCGACGTCACCGATCGCCTCGACGCCTGGCGGGCCCTGGACTACCCGAACCTTGCCTACGAGGTCATCCGCCTCTTCGCCGACGACGTACCCGACGCCGACCTGCGCGAGCTGGTCGCAGGGGCATACGACGACGCCTTCGATCCCGCCCCGGCCGTGACGGTCCGTGTCGGCGATCTCCACGTGCTCGAGCTCTGGCACGGGCTGACGCTGTCGTTCAAGGACGTCGCGCTCCAGCTTCTCGGACGGCTGTTCGAGTACGTCCTCGCCGAGCGAGGCGGGCGACTGAACATCCTCGGCGCGACCAGCGGCGACACGGGCAGCGCCGCGATCTGCGGCGTCCGCGGCCGGGATCGCATCGACATCTTCATGATGCACCCGCACAACCGCGTCTCACCGATCCAGCAGCGCCAGATGACCACCGTGCTGGACGACAACGTCCACAACATCGCCGTCGAGGGCAGCTTCGACGACTGCCAGAGCATCATGAAACAGCTCGCGAGCGACCTCGACTTCAAGCGTCCGTACTCGATCGGGGCGGTCAACAGCGTCAACTGGGCCCGCGTGCTCGCCCAGACGGTCTACTATTTTCACGCCGCCTTCCGCGTCACCGAATCGACCGGCGCCGAGTCGGTGCGGTTCTGCGTGCCGACCGGCAACTTCGGCAACATCCTCGCCGGCTGGTACGCCAGACGGATGGGCGCGCCCATCGAGCAGCTCATCCTCGCCACGAACGAGAACGACATCCTGGCGCGGTTCTTCAACACCGGCGTCTACGCACGCGGCGAGGTGCAGCCCACGCTCTCGCCGGCCATGGACATCCAGGTCGCCAGCAACTTCGAGCGATATCTGTACTACCGCCTCGGCTGCGACGGCGACCGACTGCGGGCGACGATGGAGCAGTTCGGCGAGACCGGGCGGATTGACGCGGAGGGCGCGGACGAGGGCGCGGTCGATCCGGACATCACGGCCGGGACGGGCACGATGGACGACTGCCTGGACGCCATCCGCCGCTGCCACCGGCGGCACGGGTACCTGCTGGATCCGCACACTGCCGTGGGTGTCACCGTCGCGGAAGGTCAGCCCGTCGGCGCGCCGATCATCTGCGAGGCGACGGCGCATCCGGCCAAGTTCCCGGACGCCATCCGCAAGGCGACGGGCGAGGACCTGGCGCACCACCCGGACATCGACCGGCTGGAAGGGCTGCCCACACGCTGCGTGGTGCTGCCGAACGACCCCGAAGCCGTGCGAAGCTTCATCATCGACGCCGTTGGATGACCGCCCGCACCCGACACGAGACAGACCAGACGAGAACGGAGCGACCATGATCCGGATTGCGATTACGGGAGCGGCGGGGCGGATGGGACGGCGCATCGCGGCGCTGGCGATCGAGTCCGAGCAGTTCGACGTCGTCTCGGCGCTCGAGTCGAGCGGCTGCGAGCACGTCGGGCGCGACGTCGGCGAGCTGGCCGGCGTCGGGACCTTCGGCGTCAAGGTCACCGAGGAGCTGACCGACACGCCCGCCGTGCTGATCGACTTCTCCCTGCCCGAGGGCACGATGCGCTGGCTCGAAGTCTGCCGGTCGCACGGCGTCGCGATGGTCATCGGCACGACCGGGCTCACCGAGTCCCAGCAGGCCGAGGTCGCCGACGCGGGATCCAGCATCCCGATCGTCCACGCGGCCAACATGTCGGTCGGGATCAACGCGCTGCTGCGGGTCGTGGGCGACCTGGCGGCCGCGCTGGGCGAGGACTACGACGTCGAGATCGCCGAGACCCACCACCGCTTCAAGCAGGACGCCCCGTCCGGAACGGCGATCGCCCTGGCGAGGGCGGTCTGCGCCGCGCGCGGCAGGGAGTACGGCGACGCGGCCGTGCTGGGACGCGGCGGAAGACAGCCGCGCAATTCCGGCGAGATCGGCATGCACGCCCTGCGGGTCGGGGACACCGTCGGTGAGCACTCGGTGCACTTCGGCAACCTGGGCGAGACGATCACGATCTCTCACTCCGCCCACACGCGGGATACCTTCGTCCGCGGGGCGCTGCGGGCGGCGGCGTGGGTCAGCGAGAAGCCCGCCGGCCTGTACGACATGCAGGACGTCCTGGGGCTCCGCAAGTAGACGCAGGAAGGCGGAACGACGATGAGCGGCGCGAGCCGACAGCACGTGCTGGACGCGATCGACCACGTCCCGCCGGACCGCGTGCCGGTCGACTTCGGCGGGCATCGAAGCAGCGGGATCATGGCGATCGCTTACGCGAAGCTGCGGGAGCATCTCGGCCTGCCCCGCCGCCGGCCGCGAGTGTACGACATCGTCCAGCAGATCGCGATCATCGACGACGACGTGCTCGACCGCTTCGGCGTGGACACGATCGAGCTCGGCCGGGGGTTCTGCGAGGACGAGTCATGGTGGAAGGAATGGCGCCTGCCGGACGGCACGGAGTGCCTGATTCCCGCCTGGATGGACGTGCGCGCGGAGGGCGGCGACTGGATCCTGCACTCGCAGTCCGGCCGGCCCGTCGGTGTGCACAAGGCCGGTTCGCTGTACTTCGAGGCGAACCACTGGCCGTACCTCGACGGCGTCCCCGACGACCTGACCGACCTGCCCCGCGCGATGGAGGACGTCATCTGGGCGATCCCGTCCCCGCCCGGGCCGTGCGCGGCGACGCCGGAGGACCTGGCCGCCGGCGCGGCGAGATTGCGCGCGTCGACCGGCCGGGCGATCGTCGCGCTGTTCGGCGGCAACCTGATGGAGTGGGGACAGTTCCTCTGTCGCAACGACAACTTCTACGTGCTCCTCGCGGGCGAGCTCGACAGGGCGCACGCGCTGCTCGACCGGCTGACGGAGATTCACCTCGCGTCGCTGGAGACGTTTCTCGGCGCGGTCGGCGAGCACATTGACGTCATCCTGTTCGGCGACGACCTGGGCATGCAGACCGGCCCGCAGATATCCCCAACGATGTACCGCGAATTCTTCAAGCCGCGCCACGCGGCGCTTTGGCGGCGGGCGAAGGAGCTGGCGGACGTGAAGGTCCAGCTGCACTGCTGCGGCGGCGTCCGTCCGCTGCTGGACGACCTGATCGACGCCGGGCTCGAGGCGATCAACCCCGTCCAGACGAGCTGCGCCGGCATGGAGCCCGGCGCACTGAAGGCCGACTTCGGCGACAGGATCTGTCTGTGGGGCGGCGGGTGCGACACGCAGACCGTCCTGGGGCAGGCGACGCCGAAGGAGATTCGCGACCACGTCCTTCGCCGCCTGGAGACGCTCTCGCCCGACGGGGGGTTCGTCTTCCAGCAGGTGCACAACGTCATGGCCGACGTGCCGCCCGCCAACGTCGTCGCGATGTTCGATGCCGTCGCGGAGTTCAACCGTTGACGAGCGTCCAGGCCGGTCATCCCCCGGCATTTACGGCACGGTCCCGTCGTTGTTCGGAGTGAATCCCATGCACTGGAACATGGAGGAGCTGTCACGGCCGCCGGAGAGACACCCGGCGCCGGCATTCGAGGAGCCGGGCGTCGAGGCGCTGTTCTTCGACGCGCCGGAGTTCGGCGGCAGGCCCACGCGGAGCTTCGCGTGGATCGGATTGCCCGAGGCGGCGGTCCGCGAGCCGGTTCCGGGGATGGTTCTCGTCCACGGCGGCGGGGGCACGGCCTTCGCCGAGTGGGTCCGCCTCTGGACGTCACGCGGGTACGCCGCCATCGCGATGGACACCTGCGGGTGCGTGCCCGGCGGGGAGAGCGGCAAGCGCCCGCGTCACGAGATGGGCGGACCGGCCGGCTGGGGCGACTTCGCCCGCGTCGACGAGCCCGTGACCGAGCAGTGGGCATACCACGCCGTCGCCGACGTGATCCTCGCCCACTCGCTTCTGCGATCCCTGCCGCAGGTCGACGCGGAGCGGATCGGCGTCACGGGCATCTCCTGGGGCGGGTACCTCACCTGCATCACGGCCGGGGTTGACCGGCGCTTCCGCTTTGCCGTTCCCGTCTACGGCTGCGGGTTCCTCGGCGACAACTCCGTTTGGCTTCAGAACTTCCGCGAGCTGGGCCCGCAGCGCGCCGGCCGCTGGCTGGAGCTGTGGGACCCCTCACGGTACCTTCCGGCCGCAGGTCTTCCCATGCTGTGGGTGACGGGCACGAACGACTTCGCCTATCCCATGGACTCCCTGCGCAAGAGTTACCGCCTGCCGCCCGGACAGCGCACACTGTGCGTCCGTGTCCGCATGCCGCACGGGCACGGCGGGGCGGGGGAGAAGCCGCCCGAGATCGCCGTCTTCGCCGACAGCGTTCTGCGCGGCGGCGACCCGCTGGCGAGGATTCCAGACAGTCGAACCGACGACCGGGACGTCGAGGTGCGGTTCCGCGCCGACGTGCCGATCGTCCGGGCGGAGTTGTGCTTCACGGCCGACACGGGCCCGTGGCCGGAGCGCGAATGGCGCGTCCGACCGGCCGAGCTGGACGCCGGCGCAGGACGGGTTCGCGCGACGGTGCCGGACGATGCCGCCGTCTGGTACGTGAACCTGCTCGACGAGCGCGGCTGCGTCGTGAGCGCCGAGCACGTCGAACGCGGCGAGGAGAGCGGAGGGCGGTCGTGATCGAGCACCCCTGGGACATCACGCCCAAGCAGGCCGTCCGTCTTCAGCGCGAGCTGGCGGTCAACGTGCGCGTCGAGCCGCTGGAAGAACCGGTCGACACGGTAGCGGGGACGGATTGCGCCTTCCTTCCGGGCGAGCGGATTCTCGCGGCCGCCGTGCTGTGCGACGTCCGTACGATGAAAGTCATCGGGTCGGCCCACGTTGTCCGCCCGTGCCGGTTCCCATACGTATCAGGGTTGTTGAGCTTCCGGGAAGCCCCGGCCGTCATCGAGGTGGTCGAAGCCCTCCCCGAGCGTCCTGACCTGCTCATGTGCGACGGGCAGGGCGTGGCGCACCCCCGGCGGCTGGGGCTGGCCAGTCACGTCGGGTTGTGGCTTGACCTGCCGACGATCGGCGTCGCCAAGAGCCGCCTGTGCGGCGAGCAGCGCACGCCGGGCGAGCGACGCGGGTGTCGGACGCAGCTCCGCCACGACGAAGAGCTTGTCGGGTGCGTGGTGCGGACGCGGACGGGCGTCCGCCCGCTGTTCGTGTCCGTCGGACACCGCGTGTCGCTGGACGACGCGGTGCGGTGGACGCTGCGCGGTGCGCGGTCGGTCCGCCTGCCGGAGCCCACGCGCCAGGCCCACCTGCTCGTGACGCGGCTGAAGAAGGAGATCGCGGACGGCGCGCGGCGTGCGTGAGCGTCGAAGTTCAAAGCGCAAAGCTACAGTCGGCAGTTGGGGCAGTCGGGACAGTCGGGGGACATCCATACGGGTTTTCGTTCGCTCTGCGGGCAGGGCGGACCATCACGCTTCGGAAGCTGCCAGCGTGCAGTCACCTGCATGGCGTCCTACGAGGTACGACGAGGGCCAGTCGGTTTCGGGACCTTCGCCCGGGCGCGCAAATCCGTATTTGTACGCGCTGCGGGAACTCCGGGGATTGCGAACTGTGCATGGGGGCTTATAATCCGCTGTCGTCGGCCTATCGCTCGTTTATGAAAGGACAGCCCTTGCGGACATCCCTGTCCATTCCGGCGTGCCTGGCGGCGATGCTCGTCGCGGGGTGCGCGCCGTCGGGAGACGACCTGTACCGCCAGATGCAGGGCGAGGACCCGGACGAGCGGATCGAGGCGATCGTGCAGGCCGGTCGGCAGCGGGACCGCGACGCCGTACCGCACCTGGTGGACCGCCTGACCGACAGCGAAGCGGACGTGCGGTTCTTTGCAATCGCCTCGCTCGAGCGAATCACCGGAGAGACGATGGGATACGAGTACTACGCGCCGGCCCCACAGCGCCATGAGGCCGTCGAGCGGTGGCGGGAATGGCTGCGGAGTCGCGCGCCCGCCGCCACGCGCCCGGCGTCCCAACCGGCGGGGGCGTCATGAAGCCGCCGCCCGAGCGCCCGGTGCGGATCGAGATATTCTCCACGTCCGCGCACCTGCCGATCGTGCGGGGCGCCGTGGAGAAGACGTGCGAGCTGCTGGGGTTCGACGACGAGACGGCCGGGTCGATCGTCCTCAGCGTCGACGAGGCGCTGACCAACGTCATCCGCCACGCCTACGACGGCGCCGACGACCGGCGGATCGAAGTCGAGCTCGCGTCCACGGCCGGGGGCGACGGGCTGCGCATCACGGTGCGCGACGACGGGACGTACGTCGATCCTGCGCAGATGCGCCCGCGCGACCTGAAGGACGTGCGTCCCGGCGGGCTGGGCGTGCACATCATCCGCGAGTGCATGGACGACGTGAGCTACGCTCGGCGGGACAACGGCGGCACCGAACTGACGATGACCAGGCGCCTGTCGGCTGAACGAAAGGAAGGGCCGTCTCCATGACAGCGGCCGTCAAGAACATCCGTTGGAACGACAATGCCGCGATCGTGGAGGTCGCCGGCGACATCGACCTGAACCGCAGCGGCGATTTCCAGAACGAGCTGCTGACGGTCCTCGACCGTCGCCCGGACCGGCTGATCATCGACCTGAGCGACGTCGGATACATGGACTCGTCGGGCGTGGCGTCGTTGGTGAAGCTGCTCGCCCGGGCGAAGAAGGGCGGGTTCACGCTGGCGCTGGTCGGGCTCCAGCCGCGGGTGCGGAGCGTCTTCGAGATCACCCGCCTGGACAGCGTGTTCAATATCTACGCCGACGAGCAGGAGGCGCTGGAGCAGTGACCGAACCGGACGGCGACAAGACGAACGCCGTCGAGCGCCTCGGCGGGCGCGTGCTGACGGGCCTGAGCTACGTCGGCGGGATGACGCTCCTGCTCGGCACGGTGCTCGGGTGGACGCTGCGCGGGCTGGTCTCGAAGAAGGCGAGGTTCTCGGGCAAGGCGGTGACCGAGCAGATGGTCCGCGTGGGCGTCCGCAGCGTGGGCATCGTGGTGCTGGTGCAGCTGTTCATCGGCGTGATCCTCGCGCTGCAGATGACCCCGCCCCTCGAGCCGTGGGGGCAGGTGGACAAGGTCGCCAACATCATCGGCGTGGCGGGCTTCCGCATGCTGGGCCCGATCATCACAGCCGTCGTGCTCAGCGGGTTCGCCGGGGCGTCCATCGCGGCCGAGCTGGGAACCATGGTCGTCGCCGAGGAGATCGAGGCGCTGGAAGCGATGGCGCTGAACCCGATCCGCTTCCTCGTGGTCCCGCGCGTCCTGGCGACGCTGGTCATGATGATCCTGCTGACCGTGGTGGCCGACTGGATGATCGCGCTGGGGGGCTACGCCACCTCGTGCCTGGTTCTGGGCCCGGAGGCGTACGTCGGATACTGGGACCGCATGCAGCAGCAGCTCCGCTATCGCGATTTCTACACCGGGCTGATCCAGGCGGGCGTGTTCGGGCTGCTCATCAGCGTGATCGCGTCCGGCGAAGGGCTCAACGTCCGCGGCGGCGCCGAGGGTGTCGGGCGGGCGACGACGATGACCGTGGTGTACTCGATCGTGGCGATCATCGCCTCGGCGTGCGTGTTCACCGTGGTGTTCTACGTGTTCGGGCTGTAGGGCCGCAGCGACCTGCGACCCTCGATCATGTCGAAAGCGTTCGATGGATGAGAAGCGGAACAATCCGGAACCGGTCATCCGCGTCGTCGACCTCGTGAAGCGCTACGACGGCAGGGCGGTGCTGGACGGCGTGCAGCTCGACGTTCACCCCGGCGAGACGCTCGTTGTCATGGGCGGGTCCGGCTGCGGAAAGAGCACGCTGCTGCGGCACATGGTCGGCGCGATCGTGCCGGAGGAGGGGCACGTCGAGCTGCTGGGCTGCAATCTCAGCACGGCCGAGGAGGAGCAGCTCGACGCCCTGCGCAAGCGGTTCGGCATCCTGTTCCAGTCCGGGGCGCTGTTCAACTCGATGACCATCGGCGAGAACGTCGCCCTTCCGCTCACCGAGCACAGCACGCTGGACGAGGCGACCATCGAGATCATGGTCACCATCAAGCTGGAGCTTGTCGGGCTCCGCGAGGCGGCCGACCGCATGCCGGCCGAGATCTCCGGGGGGATGAAGAAGCGCGCCGGGCTCGCGCGGGCGATCGCGCTCGACCCGGAAATCCTGTTCTACGACGAGCCGTCAGCCGGTCTCGACCCCGTCACGTCGGCGGAGATCGATCAGCTCATCATCGACCTGTCGCGGAAGCTCGGCGTCACCAGCGTGGTGGTGACCCACGAGATGGATTCCGCCTTCCGCATCGCCGACCGGATGGTGATGCTCGACAAGGGGCGGGTGCTGAAGATCGCCCCGCGGGAGGAGTTCGAGCGCATCCGCGACGGCGAACCGACCGGCGAGCCGGCCGAGGACCTGATCCGCCAGTTCCTCCGCGGCGATTCGGAAGGACCGATCACCCGGCGACGCCGCAGCACGGGCTACGCCGAGGACATCCTGGAAATCGGCGGACGCCCGTGACCCGGCGACCCGCGATGCAGCACACCGTTCGGAGATGACGACATGCCGAGAAAGCAACGAAGCAAACTTGCCGCCGGACTGTTCTCGCTGGCCTGCCTGCTCGCCCTGCTGGGCGTGGTGATCTGGCTGGGAGCGGCCGATATCTTCAAGACGACCTACCAGCGGGCGGTGTTCTACGCCGACGTGTCGGACGGAAGCCTCGGGCTGAAGACCGGCAGCTTCGTCCGCATCAACGACGCGCAGGTGGGACGGATCGTCGACGTGCAGTTCAACCCGGACGACGGGCGGACCTACTACACCGCCGAGATCGAGCAGGCGGGCGCGGAGATTCATCGCGACGGCAAGGCGGTGGCGTCGGCGGGATTCATCGGCGGATCGCAGCTCGTGGTGCTGTCGCGCGGCAGCGAGTCGGAGCCGCTCGCGACGGCCGACAACCCGCTCGAGGTGACCCCCGCCGGGTTCATGGACGCCCTGACGCAGCTCAGCGACAAGGTCGGCGCCGAGCTGGACCGCGAGGACCCCGAGGCGCTGCTGGGCAAGGTGCACGCGATTCTCGACGGGCTGGACACGGCCGCCGGGACGGTGTCGGAGATCACGACGGCGCTTCAGCAGGAGATCGACGCCGAGCGCGCCGAGGCGCTGCTGGGCAAGATTCACACGGCCATGAACGACGTCAAACGGATCACCTCCTCGCTTCGCCAGGAGATGTCGCGCGACGAGGAGGGCTCGCTGCTGGCGAAGGTTCACGGCACGGCTGACAACGTCCGCGACACGTCGGAGTTCCTCGTCGGCGAGATCGACCGCGAGGCCGAGGGGTCGGCGATGGGCAAGGTGCATGCGGGCCTCGACGACGTCACCGAGATGACCGCCGACGCGAAGCCGAAGGTCGGCGAGGCGCTGACGGCGGTACGCGACACGGCCAAGCGCCTCGACCGGTACACCGAGGAGGATCTCGGCGACCTGCTGGCGAAGATGCGGGACGTCGGCGACAAGGTGCTGGAGATCGCCGAGAACCTGCGCGAGGTGTCGGTCGAGGCGAGGGAAGTCATCACCGTCAACCGCGTTCAGATCGACGAGATGATCGACAACATGGCCCTCGTCTCGGCGGAGCTCAAGGCGACGGCGAAGGAAGTCCGGCGCAACCCGTGGCGGCTGTTCTACCGTCCGGACGACGAGGAGCTTCGCTCGCAGAACATCTACGACGCGGCGCGGGCTTTCAGCCAAGGGGCCGAGCAGCTCGACCAGGCGGTCACGAAGCTGCGCCGGCTCGCCGAGGCGCATCCCGAGGGCGTGCCGGCCGACGACGAGCAGCTCGAGCGCATCCGGCGGCAGGTGGAGGAGAGCTTCTCGAACTTCACCAAGGTCGAGCGGGCGCTGTGGGACGAGCTGACGAAGTAGTCGCGTGCAGGCGCGGCGCCGCGCCTTCGTCCGAGCGACGCAGTAATGCGCCGGTCGGCCGTTCGCGTCCGCCGGCGGGCCGGGCGATCAGTCAGCGTCCTTCTTCGGGCGGACGTGGATCAGTTCGCCGCCGTAGTTCTCGGCGAGCTCTCGCATGTCCGCGACGGCGGCGCCGGCGCGTTCGCCGATGAGCACACAGTAGAGTCGCAGCGAGTAGGTGTCGTCGGGGTCCATCTCCTCCAGCATCTTGCGGATGTCGTCAAAGCCCTCGGTCTTCCCGTCGGTGATCAGGAACACCGTGTGGTGCCCGGACTCGTATCGCAGGCACATCGTCACGCGCTCGAATCGGCTGGCGGGACTCTGCGCCTCGGTCGGGCGAATCCTGTTCACGGCGCTGACGCCCGCTCGAATGGCGGCGTCGAGTTCCTCCTGGTCGCGCAGGTGCAGTCGGTAGTACTCCGAGCCCGATGGCGAGCTGAAGGGAGCGACGGCGAGTCCCTGCCCGATGCGCAGCTCCTTCAGCGCCTCGGCGACCTCCCCCTTCGCGACGTCCAGGGCGCCGGCGTCGGCCATGCTCGGCGAGCCGTCGATGAGGAAGTACACCTGCTCGGCCCGGTAGCTTCGCCCGAACAGTCGGATCATGTGGGCCTCGTTCCGGCGGAAGAGGTTCGCACGCTTCACGAGGACTCCCATGCGCGGCGTCTGGTGGCCGTCGAACAGCAGCTTCGCATCGCTTCGCGCCGGGGCCTCGATTTCGTGGTCCGCGATGATCCCGCCGATGCGGATGGGCAGCTCGCGCTCGAGCTTCCCGAGATTCCTCAACTCCGTCCTCGTCGCTTCGGCGGTCACGAGGAACCCGTCGCGCGACAAGGCCTCCACGCGGTACGTATCACGTCCGGGGACGGGAGACACGTCTTTCAACCAGAGGTCCCAAGAAAGGTACTTGCCGTCGAGGTCCGTCTCCCTTCGCCTCTTGAGCGCGTCACGGTACAGCTTGTTGAAACGTTGCTTCTCCTCGGGCGCCATGGACTGCCAGTGCGGAAGGGCGTCGGGCGGTTCGATGTCTTCGCCGAGCAGCCAGGCCGCCATCGTGCGCGGGGTCGCGACGGGGCTGTCGGCGATCCTCGCCCTGTATTCCTCGGCGCGCTTCGACCGCTCCGCCGTGCTTCTGACGGGGACCGGCTGCGGGTAGGTCCGGTGGGAACCCGAGTGCAGGCCGTGGGGCCGCTCGTCCGCGCCTTGGCGAGGGCGCGGTCCGGCGGCTGTCGCCAGTTCGCCGGGGTCCTTGGGCTGGTCCGTCCCCCGATCGCAGTGGCGGCAGCGGATCGTCTTCGCACCGCCGCAGTAGTGACAGGGCCCGAGGCGCCCGGCCCCCTGACAGCGGGAGCAGCGGCGCATGCCCTTGTGAGGGGAGTTCTCGCAGTCCGGGCACGGCATGGCGCCGTCGCCGTCGCATCGGCTGCAATCGCCGTGGTAATCCCGACCGTCGCCCCCGCACGCCGTGCATTCGATCTCCCCCGCCCCGTTGCATCGCCCGCAGGCGACGTACCCGTTCGTGCAGTGCGGGCATCGCTCCTTGCCCGTCGCGTTGCAGTACGTGCAGCGCATCCGGCCGGTGTTGAAGCACCAGGGGCAGCGCTTCTCGCGCGTCTCCCGCGGGCGGGTCGCCGCGGCGGGCGGCTTCTCCGCCAGGGTCAGGCGGGCGCGGATCAGCACGCGATCGGCGCCCGATGGGGACGACTCCAGCGCCTCGCGGTAGCGTTGGGCGGCCGCCTCGAACTCCCGGCGGGCCAGCAGCCGTTCCGCCTCGTTGAAGGCGTCGAGTCCCGTCCTGTCGATGCGGGTCACGTCGGCGTGGGGCTTGGTGACGGTTCGATCGTCGATCTCGAACGTCACGGTTCGATCGGTCGCCGCGGTGATCCGGATGTCCTCGTAGGCAATTCCCCGCACCCACACGGTGTCTGCGGATGCGGCACAGGTTGCGATATGCAGCACGCATGCCACTGAGAAAAGAGATGTTTTCACGGTTCTTGCCTCTTTGTTCGAGATATGGCTCAGCTCCGCCCGATTTTGCCCCACGGGCCCCCGACCTGGCTCCTTTATACCGCGCAGATCCATAGATTCAAGCGCACATCCCGCGTTTGGGAAAGAGCCCCGCGCGTCGCCCTGCCGGCCGGCAGGGTCAATATTCGTAATCCTGGCGGACGGGGCTGGGCAGGACCGGGCGGTCGAGGACGATGTTCTCCGCGCCGCCGCCGGTGAAGCCCACGATGCCGCGCCCGCCGCCGTTGTCGCGGAGGTTGCGCTGCTCGGTGTCGGTCAGCCCGCCGAAGACGTCGCCGAGCCCGGGGTCGCGCTGGTTGAGCAGATGCTCCATCGGCGGAATGAGGTTGTCGTTGGAGAACTCGCCGGCGAACACTTGCATGCGTCCCTGCGGCGTGTTGAGGTTCCACGTGCCGGTCTCGCCGCTGAGCCCCATGCCCATGTCGCCGCTGTAGCCGACCTGTCCGGAGGTGCCCCGGATGCTCGCGACGGCGACCGGGGTGGCCACCCGGAAGTCGTTGCGCCCGGCCTCGCGGTCCACCTTGGCGTCGACCGTGCCGTACTTGAGCCCGACGCGAGCTTTGGCGGTGTCGCCCTCCTTGCGGAACTCGCTGATTCCCGCCTTGGTCGCGCTGTTGACGGTCACCCGGCCGCGATCGGCGAACTGCAGCACGACCTTCCCGCCGAGCCCGGTGCGGATGATCGTCAGCTCCCCGAGCTCGTCGCCTTCCTCGATGGGGCGCCACTTTCCCTCGGCGCCCTCCTCGACGGCGACGAGCTTTTGCGCCGGCCCGGAAACCGAAACCACCGTCGCCGTCATGGCGCCGTCGGCAAGCCCATCGGCGACGGGGTCGGCGTCGTCGGCGGGCCTCGCGTCGGCGGCCTCGGCGGGGGGGGCTTC
>CAZADC010000002.1:0-12494 GCA_964483755.1 uncultured Planctomycetaceae bacterium
CAGCCCGCCCCCGACCCGCCCGGCGAGCATGATCCCCGCCAGGACCGGACCGAGCTCCCGCAGGACCGAGAGGTTCACGATCGTCCCCATCCGCGCCGTCATGCCGATCGCCTTGAACTGCATGACCGTCTGCACGGCCAGAACCATCCCGACGAACGCGCCGGTGATCATCACCACCGGAACGCTCCGCGTTCCGATCGCGTAGAACTGCGGGCCGATGCGGCGAAGATTGCGCCACTGGAACAGCCCGTGCCCCAGCCAGGAGAACGTCTCGCCGCAGAAACGACAGAAGTCGCCGAAGCCGTTCAGTGCTCCCACCGCGCCGCGGCCGAGTTGTGTGATCAGACCATTCACGAGCGAGCCCTGGAGATTGCCTGCATCGGGTCTGCAGCGTTGTATCTGTCGGAGACGCGATTATCAAGTCCGCGCGCCGCCACGGGGGAAATCGCGTGCATCCGCCGGACGGTTCGCTACAGTGCGCACCGCCGGGCCGGATGGAGCCCGGCGGGAACACGAGAGCGCTGTCGGAGACGAGCATGTCATTCGAGGACGGACTGGCCGCACTGAACCTTGAGATGCCTTCCCGCGTGCCGCGGACGGAGTACTCCGTCGAGGGACACCTGCCGGTCCTCAGCGCCGTCACGGGAATCGAACTGACCGGCGACGATCCGCCCGAGCGCTATGCCGAGGCGGTGCGGATCTTCCACGAGAAGTGGAACTTCTGCCTGTTCTGGTCCACCCGCATCGGCGGGCAGTACTTCGGCGAGAAGCAGACCAGCATGGGACACGCCGTCTACGCCGCCGGCGGCACGGACTACAGAGACGACATCCACTGCCCGTTCACGGACCCCGAGGACGTCCTCTCGCTGGACGTCGAGGCCGAGTTCGTCACGCCGTCCCACGAGGAGCTGGTGAAGCTCTTCGAGGACGACTACCGCTCCAAGGCGGCCGCCAACCCGACCGGCGTCAACATGACCGGCGTCTACACGACGCTGGTGAGCGGGCTGATCGCGCTGTTCGGGTGGGACATGCTGCTCCTGGCGGCCGGGACGGACCCGAAGCGCTTCGGCGATCTGGCCGACCGCTACGCCCGCTGGGTGCAGCGCTTCTACGACGCCATCGCCGACGCCGACGTGCCGGTGATGATGTGTCACGACGACATCGTCTGGACGTCCGGGGCGTTCATCCACCCGGACTGGTACCGCGAGCACGTCTTCCCGAACTACAGGAAGTACTTCGCCCCGGTCCGCGAGAGCGGCACGAAGATTCTCTACACCTCCGACGGCAACTACACGGAGTTCATCGACGACATCGCCGACGCCGGCGCCGACGGGTTCGTCCTCGAACCCACGACCGACATGGCCTGCATCGCCGAAAGATACGGCCGGACCCACTCGTTCATCGGCAACGCCGACACGCGGATTCTTCTGCGCGGCACGCGGGAACAGATCCGCGCGGAGGTCGAACGGTGCATGGACATCGGGAAGGGCTGCCCCGGCTTCTTCCTGGCCGTCGGGAACCACATCCCGCCGAACACGCCGACCGACAGCGTCCTGTACTACAACGAGGTATACGAAGAGCTGAGCCGCCGATGAGCGGCCGGAGGGACGATCGATGAGTCCACCGCCTCACGCCGCGTCCGACGGATGGATCAACGTGAGAGACTGCGGCGCAGCCGGCGACGGCGCGACGGACGACACCCCCGCCATCGCGCGGGCGATCGCCGACCTGCCGGCCGAAGCGGGCGTGCTGTACTTCCCGCCGGGGCGCTACCTCACCGACGTCATCGACATGCCGGACGAGACGACGTTCCTCGGAACCACGGCCTGGAGCTACCGGCGAGAGGGCGGAACCGTTCTCTCGCCGGTCCGCGACGACCAGCCGTGCCTGATCGACGCCAACGACAGCGTCGGCACGCGATGGGTCGGACTGACCTTCGACGGGCTGGAGCGCGGCGACGGGATGCACGGCATCGTCGCCCGCAAGGACCGGTCGGGTCGCAAGCGGGAGATGGATCCGGTCATCGACGGCTGCCACTTCCTGCGATTCACCGGCTCGGGCGTTCGGCTCACGGACGCCTGGGCGTGGCACGTCCGCCACAGCTTCTTCCATCGCTGCCGGCTGGACGGACTGGATGCGTCGGGAAGCTACGATGCGTGGATTCTCGACTGCATCTTCGCGGGCAACGGGCGCTACGGGCTGAACGGGAATGTGCTGGCGGCCGCGACGGTCACCGGCTGCCGCGTGGAGTGGAACCACGTCGCCGGCATCCGGATCGGGCCGGAGTACAGCGACAGCGTGCAGGTGTGCAACGGGCTGTTCGACGCCAACTACGGGCCCGGCCTGTGGGTGGAGGGCGGCTCGCACCACGCCCTGTCGATCACCGGCAACGTCTTCCGCCACAACGGGCAGGGCGCGCTGGACGATCCCGCGCAGTGCTGCCACGTCCGCCTGTGCGACGTCCGCGGGGCGGCCATGACCGGCAACACCATGGTCGCCACGAAGGTCTCGGCGAAGCACGAATACGCCTGCCCGACCACGGCGGTACACATAGGGCGGCTGCGGGACTCGGTCGTCACCGGCAACGCCCTCTATCACGCGGCCACGGGGGAGCTGATCGCCGACGCCGGCGGAAACGAGAATCTCGTCCTTCGCGACAACCCGGGGAGCATCCAGGCGCCCGACGGAATGGAATACTGAGCGACGCCGCGCAAGCCGGCGATGGTGACGCAGCCTGGCAGGCGGTCCAGAACAGGCTGAAAGCCTGTTCCACAGCGGGCCATTCGAACAGGCCGGGCTATTCGAACAGGCCGGGCTGGTCGGGGTCGGCCTTCGGTTTCCTTCGGGGCGCCGCGCGCCGGGGCGTCGGGGCATCGTCCCCGTCAACCGTACTTGTGAAGCGCCCGTCCGACACCTCCGTCTCCACGCACTCCCCGGCGTTCGCCTGCCCGGTCGAGCGGATGATTGTCCCGTCCGCCCGGCGGGTCACGCTGAAGCCTCGCTTGAGCACGCTGCGGTGGCTCATCGACTCGAGCTGCCTTGCGGCCGCGTCGAGCCGCTGACGCGCCAGCTTCAGGCGATGCCGCGGGTGCGCCTCCGCCAGTCGCCGCGACACCACGGCAAGTCGCTCGGCCTCGCGGCGTCGGCGCCCGTCCAGGACCCATGCCAGCCGGTGGGTCGCCTCCCGCAGGTCGGCGCCGGCCCGGTCGGCGAGCCGCGCCGGATGCAGCGCCGCCAGGCGCCGGTCGGCCGGCTCGACACGACGCCGGTCCTCGGACAGCCGATGCCGCACGCCCGTCCGCAGCTTGTACGCCAGCTCGTCCAGCCGTTGAATCCGCGTGCGAAGTCTGGCCGACGGGTCGCGGAACACCACGCTCCGCAGCAGCGAAGCGAGCGCAAGGTTGGCCTGCTTCACGCCCTCGGCGACGCACCGCCGCAGGCGCTGCGACAGATCCTCCAGCGTCCGACGGACGTCCTCGGCGTTCGGCGCGGCCGTCTCGGCGGCCGCGGTGGGCGTCGCCGCCCGCGCGTCAGCGACCAGGTCGCAGATCGTCACGTCCACCTCGTGTCCGACGCCCGAGATGATCGGCGTCCGCGCCGCGAACACCGCCCGCGCGAGAACCTCCTCGTTGAACGCCCACAGGTCCTCCATGCTCCCGCCGCCCCGGGCGATGATGATCGTGTCGATCTCCAGCGCCTCAGCGGCGGCGTCCAGCAGGCCAACGGACTCGGCGAGCTGCTCGGCCGCCCCTTCGCCCTGCACGAGCGACGGCAGCAGGTAGACCTTCGCGCCCGGCCATCGGCGCAGCAGCGTCCGGCGGATGTCCCGCACGGCCGCGCCGGTCGCGCTGGTGACCACGCCGATCGCCCGGGGAAATCGCGGGATGGGCTTCTTATGCTCCGGCGCGAAGAGCCCTTCACGCTCGATCTTCTCGCGAAGCTGGCGGAACGCCAGCTCCAGCGCCCCGGCGCCCTTCGGCGTCAGCCGTTCGACGTACACCTGGAGCTGTCCGCGGACGTCGTACACGTCGACGCGTCCCTCGGCGACCACTTCCATGCCGTCGGCGGGTCGGAACTTCATCCTCGATGCGGCCGAGCGGAACATCACCGCGTCGATCGCCGCATCGGCGTCCTTCAGACGGAAGTAGACGTGCCCGGAGGAGTGGAACTTCAAGTTGCTGATCTCGCCGACCACCTGCACCGGCGAGTCGAACTCCTTCAGCAGGGCGCCCTTGATCCGCGCGACCAGTGCGCTCACGCTCACCGCCCGCGGCGCGGGCGCGTCGGACGGCTCCCCGCCGACGTCCGGGCCCTCGCGCGGACCCCGCGCCTTGTCGGGATCGAAAAAGTCGAGCTTGCCAGTGGACATGGCGCGGCATTATAGCGGTCGGGGCGGACCATTGCACGCGGCCGCGACGGGCCCGCCGGTGCGGACGCAGCCGCCGTTTCGAGCGGGGCGGCCTGACGGAACGCGGCGCCCTTGGAAGGACACCGCGCCCGGTGTGCCGGAAGGACGTTGCACTCGTCCTGCGGGCCCGCCGACCGGGCTTGAAGCCGCCCCCGACGCCCGCTAGCATCGCGGTTCGAGGAGCGACGATGCCCGGCGAAGTCATGAACGAGCAGCAGGTCGCCGCCTACCTGCAGATGGACCTTCGCGAGCTGCGGAAGCTCGCCTCGCGCGGGAACATTCCCTGCCGCAGGACCAAGCAGGGCTTCGTCTTCCGCAAGGGGCAGGTCGATCACTGGGTCTTCGAGAACATCGACTCGCTCGAGCCCGAGCAGCTCGCCGGCATCCAGAAGGGCGTCAGCGACCATCACGGCTTCGACCGGCGCGAGCTGCTCGTGGCGGCGCTGATCCCGCCGAAGGGCATCGTCGTGCCGCTGGAGGCGAAGACCCGCCCGGCCGCGCTGCGGGCGCTGGTGGACGTCGCCGACGGCGCCGGGCTCGTCTACGTCCGCGACGACCTGCTCGAGGAGTTGACCGGCCGCGAGGAGCTCTGCCCGACGACAGTCCTGCATGGCGTGGCGATGCCGCATCCCCGCCACCCTCTGCCATACGACATCGCCGAGAGCTTCGTGGTGGTCGGACTGACGGCGACGGGCATCCCGTACGGCGCCGAGGACGGCTCGCTGACCCGCCTGCTGTTCCTCGTCTGCTGCAAGGACGAGCGGACGCACCTGCACGTGCTGGCGCGGCTCGCCCAGATGCTCCACGAGACCGGCGCCATCGACGACCTCCTGGAGGCCGGGTCGCCCGACGACCTGCGCCGGGCGCTGCTGCGCCACGAGCAGGCCGTCATCGAGTCCGACGCGCCATGAGCCCGCAACCGTCAAGCCGGCCGTTCCCCGAGGACTTCCTCGAACGCCTCCAGCGTCTGCGGGTCATCGCCCGCCGCGCCGCGACCCGGACCGCCCCCGGCGCCCGAAGAAGCCTCCGCATGGGCGACGGACTGGAATTCGCCGACCATCGCGACTACGCCGCCGGCGACGACGTCCGCTTCATCGACTGGGCCTACTACGCCCGCATGGAGAAGCTCCTGCTCCGCCTCTTCCACGAGCACGCCGCAGGGGACGTATGCGTCATGATCGATTGCTCGGGCTCGATGGCGCCGGGCGGCGACACGGACAAGCTCGACTACGCCCGGCGCGTGGCGGCCGCGATCGCCTACGTCGCGACGGGCGGCTTCGACCGCGTCTGGATCGTCCCCTTCGCGGAGCGGCTGGGGAAGACGATCGGCGCCGGGACCGACCGCGGGGATGTCCTGCGCCTGCTCGACGAGTTGGCCGCGCTGGAGTGCGGCGGGCGGACGAAGCTTGACGCGTGCACCGCGGAGCTGACGACCCGGCTTCGTCCGGCGGGGACGGTGCTGATCGTCACGGACCTGCTGGACTGCGCCGATCAGCTCGGCGGCGCCCTGGCGCGCCTGCGCTACCGGCGCTGCGACCCCTCCGTGGTTCACGTGTTCGCCCCGACCGACGCCGAGCCCGCGATGCGCGGCCCGGTCGCACTCGAGGCGGCCGAGGGTAACGACGCCCTGGTCGTGAACGTCGACGACGAGCTTGCCGCGGGCTACCGCACGCGCTGGGAAGCGATGTGCGAAGCCGCGCGGCGGACGTGCGGCGCGCGCGAGGCGACCTACGTTCAGGCGCCGACCGACCTGCCGTTCGAACGCCTGATGCTCGAGACGCTCCGGCGGGCGGGGGTGATCGCCGAATGATCGCCGCCGGCCGAGCGAAGTTGCTGCTTATCGGCGTCGTGCTGGCCGCGATGCCCCTCGCAATGCTCTATCCGCTCTGGACGAACCCCGTCTCCGCGAACGAGGACGACGTGGTCTACTACCGCCCGCTCCGCACCCTGGTCGCCGAGCAGGTTGCCGAAGGGCGCCTGCCGGCGAGGAACCCGCGCGAGGCGACGGGCGAGCCGCTGATGGCCGACCCACAGTCGGCGGTCATGCATCCGTTGACGTGGATGTTCTTCGTCCTCGACGTGAACACGGCCTACGCGCTGAGCATCTTCGCCGCCTTCGCGGCCGCGGGCGTCGGGACGTTCACTTACCTGCGACAGGTGGGCCTTGTCCACCCGGGCGCGATGATCGGCGCAATCGCGATGATGTTCTGCGGGTTCTTCGTCGGACATCGGGTGCACCTGTCGATGATCGTCACGGCCGCCATGCTGCCGTGGGGGCTGTGGTGCATCGAGCGTCTGGGTGCCGCAAGCGGGCGCGGACGCCTCGCGGCGCTGCTCGGACCCGTCGCCGCCTCGACGGCCGTGCTGTATTTCGCGATCTCCGCGGGACACTTCCCGATCCTGATCTACATGGGCGTCGCGTGGGCGGCGTATCTTCTGATCCGCGGGCGACCCCTGCTTCCGACGGTGATCGGCGCTTCGGTGGCGCTGCTCCTGGCCGCCGCGATCACCGCACCCCAGCTCGCGGCGAGCGCCGAGCTGCTGATGGCCACGACCCGCCAGCGGATCGGGTACGCCACGGCCGGCGAGAACAGCTTCATGCCGATATCGGCGGTGCTGGCGCTGTTTCCGATGCTGATGGGCTCCCGCACGCCGAACTTCTATCCGCAGTCGTGGTGGGGTCCGTGGCACCTGTGCGAGATGCTCGGGTACGTCGGACTCGTGACGCTCGTGCTCGCCGCGGCTGCCGTGTGGCGCCTCTACCGCAGGCGGACCGACGCGGCCGCGGGGGAGTCGACGTCGCTGGTGCGGACGTGGACGTGGATCGGCGCCGGCGCGGGGGTGTGGATGCTGGGCTATTACCTGCCGACCTATCGCCTGATCCACGCGATCCCCGTGCTCGGGGTGGTCCGCTGTCCGGCGCGGATGCTGCTCGTCGCGGACATGGCGCTGGCGACCCTGGCGGCCGTTGGGGTGCATGTCGCGATCACCGGTCGCCCGCAACGTCGGGTCCGCCGGCTCGCGCGGACGACGCGCCGCGGCGCGCTGGTGTACCTGCCGGCCGCGATGATCCTGACGCTGCTGACCGTCGCAGGTCTGGGGGCGCTGCTCCGGGCGTTCTGGGCGGACAAGCTGCCCAATCCGTTCGTCGGCGGCGCCGAGGACATGCTCTCGGCCGTCTGGCCGGGAAGCGCGGCCGTGTGGGTTCCCCTCGCAACGGCCGGGGCGACCGCGGCGTGTGTGGCTGTCTGGCTGGCGCGTCCCCGCCGGCGATGGGGGTTGCTGGCGGGCCTGCTGGTGATCGACCTGTTCTTCGTCGCGCGGTTCGTGGACGTTCCGGGCGATAACTCCCTCCGCCGCACCGACGCCTCGCCCGCCGCGACCTGGCTGGCGGAGCATGACCCGGACGGGTCGTATCTCGTCTGGGGTCTGGCCGACAGCTACCACGACCGGGCGAGCGAACTGCTGCTGCCCAAGGCGTGCGAGGCGACGGGCTTTGCGACGATCAGCGGGTACGGGCCGTTCCAGTCGCCCGCCCACGCCCGCCTGCTGGGATTCACGGTCCACGGACACAACCGCGACTGGCGCTCGCTCGTGCGGCGAAACCACCTGCTGAGCCTTTACGGCGTGCGGTACCTGCTGGCCTCGCACGCGGAGCACCGGCAGGTCATCGAGTCTGTGCGGGTCGCCGAGGCCCGGCCCGCCGACGGCGAGAATCTGCTGCACGATGGATGGGAGACGTCGCGCGCTGACGTCACCGGTGACACGCTCCGCCTGCGGGCGCCGGCGCTCTGGCTGCCGGCGTCGGCGAAACAGTACGTCGAGCTCACCGGCGGGCGGGTATGCCGCATCGCCCTCAACGCCCGCGGCCCCGACGGCGGCGCCGCCAACACGCTGCGCGCGGAATTTCTGCCGCATCCGGGTCCAGCTGACGGCGAGACGGCGATGATCGTCGCGCCCGAGCAGATCACGTCGGAGTGGCGGCACTTCGAATGGACCTTCCGCGTGCCGGGTGGCGGGGACGTCTCGGGCACGTTCAAGCTGTCGACGATGTCGGAACGCCCGATCGAGGTGCGGGATTTCTCACTGCGCGCGAGCGACTGGGAGCGGCCCGTGGTGCTCGGCGATGCCGTCGCGCCCGGCGAGCGGGTGTACGTCCGGCGGGCCGAACTCCCGCCGGCGCTGTCCGGGCGGCGCGGCGTCGCGATCTACGAGAACCGCCTGGCCTGGCCGGCTTCCGATCCCGCCGGTCGGCCGGCGCCCACGCACGAGCGGATCGAGATGCTGCGCTGGCGACCCGCGGAATATCTCGTCAGCCACGACGCGCCGCCGGACCTGCGAATTCGCACGTCCGTCCGTCCCGGCGGGCTGATGCCGGCGTGGACCCTCCCGGCTGCGGGGGCGTGGGCGGTGATGGTCGCGGCGGCTGCGGCCGCCGCCCGGCGCGACGCCCGCCGCCGGAAGGTCAGTCGGCGTTGAGCCTTTCGGCGAGGAAGTCGTACGCCCGCCGGCCGCTGATGCGGTGGCGCCCCTCGAACACGTCCGTCTCGATCGCGTCGGCGGCATCGAACACGTCGTAGACCTTCCGGGCCCGCCGGACCGACCTGCGAACCGCGTGGATCGGGAAGATCGGATCGTACGTTCCGGCCTCCGCGAGCATGGGGCGCGGCGCGATCAGGCCCACGAGATCGTACATCTCGCCGAACTGCCCCATGCCGGGCACGAAGTTGCACGGGCAGTGGTGCATGGCAAGGATGCTGTCGGCGAAGGTCCCGTAGTATCCGCTGACGACGCACGCGCGGATCCGCCGATCGAGGGCGGTCGAGAAGAAGGTGTGCATCCCGCCGCCGGAGATCCCCATGGCGCCGAGGCGACCGGCGTCAACGTCGTCGCGCGTCTCCAGGTAATCGATCAGCCGACGTCCGTCAAGCACGCGCAGCCCGAGCGCAGTGCCGCCCAGGTGCATCGCCAGCGCGGCCGTGTGCGCGCACGTCGACGGCACGGGCTGTCCGGGCACGCGCGTGTTCAGGTGCGAGAAGTCGGTCTGTCGCTCGCCGAAGCAGGAGATTTCCGGCGCCGCCACGGCGAACCCGCGCCGGCACAGCGCGACGGCAAAATCGCGATGATACCCGTCGGGCGTGTCCCGCTCCTCACCGTTCTCCCACAGCCCGACGATGTCCTTGACGCCGTAGCCGTGTCCGTGGAAGGCGATGACGACCGGCAGCGGGCGTGTCGCGCCCGCAGGGGTCAGCACGTAGACGGGCATGGACGTGTCGGGAGTCGTCCGCAAGAGCACCTTCTCGCGGACGTAGCCATCCTTCTCGACGCGCTCTATTCGTTTCGGGGCCGCGTTGCCGGCGGGGAGGTCCTGGAAGCCCAGCGCCTCGCTCAGCGCCGCTGCCGTCGTCTCCTGCCAGCGCTCCGCTTCGGCAGCGCTCGCCGCGCGGAAAGCGTACGCGGCGGCTGACGGGTCGTACATCTTCCAGAGCGCCGTCGCCGGCTGGAGCCGTCGGCGGTCCTGCCTTGTGTAGTTCTTCGTCTGTGCCATTTTCCCTGTCCGTTTCGATGGACTCTCAACCGCCTCTGCTCCGTCCCGGTCGCGGATGCCCTACTTCTCGGTCAGGCGGACGACGCCGTCCCAGTCCTCCTCCGGCGGGTTCTCGGCGTAGCGGCGGCAGAGCTCGAGGTACACCGTCGCCGGGCCGTCGTCGGGCGCGTCGGCCAGGATGCCCCGGAAGCATTCGCCCGCTTCGGCGAACCGACCCGCCCGGAAGTGCGCCAGGCCTTCTGTGAACGTCGACGCCACGCTGCGGCACGTCTGGGCGGCTGCTTCGTCCGCCGAGCACATCGGGTGCCACACCGCCACCGGCTCGTCGCGCCCAACGACGACGATCCGCCCGAGCGGGCGGGCGACGATCTGTCCGTCGAGGTCTTGCTCCGCCTTGCGCCACGTGGCCTCGGCGGCCAGCACGCCGGTGTGGAAGAATTTGTTGGCTCCCTCCAGGCGGCTGGCGAGATTCACCGTGTCGCCGATGGCGGTGTAGTCCATGCGATCGCTCGATCCGCAGTTGCCGACCATCACCTCGCCAGTCGCCAGACCGACGCGGGCCGAGAGGCGCACGGGCAGGTCCAGCTCCTCGCCGAGCACCGCGTTCAGGTCGGCGATCTCGGCATGACTGTCGAGCGCCGCGCGGATCGCGCGGGCGGGATGGTCGTCCTGAAAGACCGGGGCTCCGAAGAACACCAGCAGCCCGTCGCCGAGGAACTTGTTGAGGTACCCTCCGCGGCGATGCTGGATGACGTCGCTCATGCGGTCGAAGTAGCGGTTGAGCACCGCCACGGTCCGCTGCTCGCCGAGGCGCTCGGACAGGCTCGTGAATCCGGCCAGGTCGGAGAAGTAGCAGGTCACCTCGCGCCGCTCGCCGCCCAGCCGCGCCAGCGACGGGTCGGACAGCAGGCGGTCGACCAGTGCGGGACTGATCGCGTGGGCGAACATCGAGCGGATGTGCCGCTTGGCTCGCTCCTCGGTGAGCTGGCGGTAGGCGGTGGTCACCGCGAAGCTCGCCCCCGCGGTCGCGAGGGGCGCCAGCAGCGCCAGCCACACGCGCCACGTTCCGAACACCACGGCCGCGTTGAACAGCCCGTAGACCCCGCACAGCACCAGCGTGAGCGGACCGGCCAGCCAGACCGCCCGCGTCGCGGTCAGCGCCGCCACCGCCGCTCCCATAGCGAGAATGACCAGGACGTCGACGGCCGGGTGCGCCTGCGTCACGAACCGCCCGGAGACGATCGTGTTGAGAATGTGGGTGTGCGTGACCACGCCGGGCGTGCGCTCACCCAGCGGCGTGGGGACGAAGTCGGCGGCGCCCGTCGCCGTCGAGCCGATCAGGCACGTCCTGCCCTCGACGATCGGACGCAGGCGGGCCGTCGCCTCGGCGATCCGGTTACGGAGGGCCTCGTTGGCGGCCGGAATGTCCTCGCGAAGCTGCCGGCGCAGGTCCAGCACCTCCGCGCGACGCGGGTCGTCCTCGGCGAGTCCCTGGATGTAGAAGTCGTCGAACAGCTCGGGCACGAGGCGCCCGATGGTCTCTTCCGCCTCCTGCTCGGCGGCGCGGACGGACGCGATCCGCTCGCGGATTCCCGTCGCCTCGCCCAGGTCGAAGAGCATCGCGCGCCTCAGATCGAAGCGCAGCTCCTCCCGCCGGGCGTACAGCTCGTCGGCGCGGGCGGCGGCGTCGAGAATGTCGCTCTGACCGAGCCGGGCGGCGAGGCGAAGCTGGAGCAGGCGCTCGCGACGCGCGTTGCGTTCGAGCATCTGGCGGGCCTCGTGAATCCCGCCGACAAACGCAGCCGAAATATGTTGCGGACCTTCCCCCTCCTCGTCGCATCGCCAGTTGATGAACATGCGCCCGGCGTCGCTGACCGGAATGCGTCGGCTGTCGCCCGGGCCTTCGAGCACGACGGCGTCGGCGTCCGCGCGCAGCGTCACCGGTCCGTCCCACATTCGCTCGAGGCGTCCGGTCGCCAGGCGAAGCGCGAGTTGGGAGTAGACGTGCCCGGACGTGCTCTCGCCGAGCAGGGCGATTCGTCGGACCACGCCGTCGCTGTCCGGCTCGACGGTGACGAACCCCGCCCCGCGGACGGCCCGGGCGAACGGCGCCAGCGGCGGAACGGCGCGGGCCTTCCGCAGGGGGTAGCGGTCCACGCGATCGCGCGGCGTCGTGAACCGCTGCAGACTCGCAAGCGCCCGCGCCCGCAGATATGCCTTGACGAGCGTCTCATCGTCCGGAGGGGTCAGCGCCGCCTCGGCCGCGGCGGCGCGCGCCTCGACAAGCGACGTCTCCGGGCGTTCGGAAAGCAGGGGCGTCAGTAGCGACTCCAGCGGCGTCGCGTGGGGATGGTCGAAGTCCAGGTGCAGCGCGGCGACCACGTTTCCCGCCGCGTCAATCGCCCGCGCCAGCTCGGCGTCGTCGAAGACGGGCAGCGGGCGGCCCGCCCCGAGCAGCTCGCCGTCGCGCGGCGTGTACAGCGACCACGCGTCCGAGACGAAGCGGGTCTCCTGCGGCTCGGGCAGGATGACGTCGAG
>CAZADC010000002.1:12504-37293 GCA_964483755.1 uncultured Planctomycetaceae bacterium
ACGGCGTTTTCGTACTGTGCAGGTAGCAGTTCGTCTTCGAAAAGGGGAACGCCATGCCGTTGTCCGAAAGGCACACCACCAGGGTATTTTCCCGCCCGCCGCATTCGTCCAGCACCGTGACGATTCCCGCCAGTACGTTCCTCGGCCACGGCCAGCGTCCGAGTTGTTCGAGGGAGTTGTCGTCGATGTCGACGTGGGCGACGCCGAGGCACGGGGCGGCCGTGGAGAAGTTCCGGAACCGCCAGTCGAGCGCCTGGAGTTCCGCGACGTTGCCCACGCCGGTCAGCCACGCCGCCAGCACGACGACGGCGGCGCCCAGCCCGAGCGCCATGGCTACGGCGGGGTGCGTGGATCCCGAGGGGTTCGTGGCCATGCGGCGCAGTCTACCCCAGCGATCGCCCGGCCGACAAGCCGCAGGTTGCCGCGGATGCCCCCCTGCGGCGGTGCGCCGCGCCGCGACCGCTGCACGGCCGCCGCTCCGCGCGTCCCGTGGAGCCGCGCCTCACCACAACCCCATGGGCGGAATATGGTTGTGCTGCGCAGGCTTCGCAGTCGCCCACCGGGTCCCTGTCGATGCGGCCGGGGATCACCGCATCACCGCCGGTGCGAGGTAATTTGTTTGACTGGTTTTGCAGGCCATCTATAATCACAGGTTACGCGGCATAGGAAAAGGCGCACAGAGGCGTCGTGTCCGCGCCGGAACAGGTTGGCGTGGGCGGGCGTAGGAAGTGTAGCCGTGAGAGAGCCGCCGGTGCGGGTTCGCAGGATCGGAATGGTTCCGATCGGCGCGACGCGTGCCGTGCGGCGATTTCGTTTCGGATTTGTGACGTGACCAGTGATGACAGGCAGTCGGGTGTCACGAGCGTGAAGACGTGCCGAACCAAGGTCCAGGCCGGTGTTGAGCGGTAAGCCCATCCGGGCTTCGGTCGTGGGCGGGGTCCGCGGCGTCGCGGACCCACCGGGACCTCCTCGGAGCGGTCGGGCGCATGCGCGCCGGAGGTGGACGGGTCTGTGCGATCCGGACCCGCCGGCGGGCTAGCGGATCGAACGCATTCGGAGGTGCAGCGGCTTGGAAAGTGGGCGACGCAACCCACTTTTTTTATCGCCTGCCCGGAACGTATCGAGCCCGGCGGCGACAAGGAAGAACAACATACGGCGGAACGGATACGACAATGAACCAGGAACTGATTCGGATCGTCGAGGGTCTCGCACGCGACAAGAACATCGACCCCGAGGTCGTGTTCGAGGACCTCGAGGCCGCGATGCTCTCGGCGATCCGAAAGGCCAATACGCATACGGAGGACATCACCGTCACCATCGACCGGGAGTCGGGGGATATCTCCGCGACGGTGGCGGGCGAGAAGATGTCCATGCGCGACCTCGGGCGCATCGCCGCCCAGACTGCCAAGCAGGTGATGATCCAGCGCATCCGCGAGGCCGAACGGGGCAGCATCTACGAGGAGTATCTCGACCGCCGCGGACAGATCGTTACGGGGCGCACCGCACGCTGGGAGGGCGGCGCGCTGATCGTCGAGCTGGGACGCGTCGAGGCCATCCTCCCGCGCAGCGAACAGATTCCCGGCGAGTCGCACCACCCCGACGAGCGCCTGAGGGCAATGGTGCTCGACTGCCGCGAGGAGCCCAACCAGGTCAAGATCATCCTCTCGCGAACGCATCCGGACTTCATCCGCGCGATGTTCGACCTCGAGGTGCCGGAAGTCGCCGAGGGTATCATCGAGATCAAGGCCCTCGCCCGCGAGGCCGGTTACCGTACCAAGGTGGCGGTCAATTCGCTGGATCCGAAGGTGGATGCCGTCGGCGCCTGCGTCGGCGTTCGCGGCAGCCGCATCCGCAGCATCGTCGACGAGCTCGGCGGCGAGAAGATCGACATCGTCCGCTGGAACGACTCCTCGAAGATTCTCATCGCCAACGCCCTCAAGCCGGCGGAGGTCGCCGAGATCGCCCTGTGCTTCGAGCTGGGGCGCGCGACCGTCGTCGTCACGGACGATCAGCTCTCTCTGGCGATCGGCAAGCGCGGGCAGAACGTCCGACTCGCCGCCCGTCTGACCAACTGGGACATCGACATCCTCACCCCGGGCGAGTTCAACGCCGGGCTGGACACGCTCGAGACCGCCCTCCGCGAGGTCGAAGGCGTCGACTCCACCATCGTCGATCAGGTGGTGGCGATGGGGATGGTTAACGTCATGGATGTCGAGGAGGTCGGGCCCGAGCCGCTGATCAACGAGCTCGAGATGGACGAGTCGCTCGCCCAGAAGATCGTCATCCGCTGCGCCGAGGAGGCCCGCCGCGTGGCCGAGAGGCAGGCCGCCGAGAAGGCCGCAAAACAGGCCGAAGAGCAGGCCGCCGAAGAGAGCGAAGGCGAAGCGGGGGCAGGCGAGGACGTTGAGCAGCCCGCCGGCGAAGCCGCTCCCGCGGAAGCCGCCGCCGGGCAGGCCGAAGCCCCTTCGGGCCGCGAGTCCGAAACCGTCTCCGGCGCCGAGGCGGCGCCGACCGGGGCGGACGTGTCCGAAGCCCCCGAAGACGGGGCCGAAAGCGCGCCCGCCGCGGGACCGTCGGCCGACGAGACGCCGAGCGAACCGCAGGCATCGGGCGAGCAGGATGAGCCGGGCGGAGAAGCCGCCCAGGAGCCGACGCAGCCGAGCGAAGACGTACAGAACGACAGGACGACGGACGACACACAGTCTCCCGCGCCGCCGGCCGGGCCGGCCGCGGGAAGGTAGCCGCACAACAGAAAGACGGCGTCGGGCGGACAAGCCGTCCGGCGATGTGGGTAACGAGGCAGCATTTGCCGGGAGAACTTCTTGGCAACGCGCATATTTGAGCTGGCAAGAGACCTGGACGTCACGAGCAAGGTGGTGCTCGATAAGTGCCGGGCCGAAGGTCTGGACATCAAGAACCACATGTCCACCGTGTCGGCCGGGCTCGAAGCGACCATCCGTGAATGGTTCAGTGAGGACGCCCCGGCGACGGCGGTAGAGACAGCCGAGCACGTCGACCTGGACACCGCGCACGAAGAGGCGCGCAAGCAGCGGCGCAAACGCGGCAGAAAGCCGGAGCCGGAAACCGCCGAAGCCGAACCGGAGGAACACCACGCCGGCGAGCCGGAAGAGGGCGAACCCGCCGAGCCCGCGGTCGCCGAGCAGGAGTTCCCCGCCGAAGCCGAGGAGACCGAGCGGGTCGAAGCCCCCGAAGCTGCCGAGGAAGCACCCGCGGGCGAAGAAGCTCCGGCCGAGGTCGCCGCCGAGGTCGAAGCGCCCGCTTCTGAGACGGAGGTCGAGGAAGAGACCGAGGCTGCCGCGGCAGAGGAAGCCGAGGTCGCTGAGCCCGCGGAGGCCGCCGTTGCGGCGGCCGAAACCCCGGTCGAAGAGGACCAGGCCGCCGCCGAGACAGAGGGGGAGGTCGAAGAGGAGGCGGAGCGGGAAGGCGACGAGGAGGCTGAAGCGGACGAGGAAGAGGACGAGGACGTGCAACCGGCCGGTCCGCAGGTGGTTCCCAAGCCCGCCAAGCTCAAGGGCCCGCGGGTGGTCCGCGTGGAGCGGCCGGACTACGTCCCCGCGCCACCGCCGCGGTCCAGCTCCCGCAGCAGTGCGCCGGTTCCCTCGGCCGGTCGCATGCCCCGCACCGGCGGCACGGGTCCGGGCGGCGGAGGACGCGGCGGCGAGGAGAAGGGCAAGGGCAAAGGCAAGAGCAAGCGGCGCAGTCCGCGGCGGCGGGGCGGACGAAGCGCCGACAGCGGCGAGCGCCTGCGCGAATGGCGCGAGAAGGACCTGAAGGAACGGTCCGCCCGCCTGGCGGCCGCCGGAGGAGGGTTGCGGCGCCACCGGGCGAGCGTTTCCCGCGGGCGCGGCGAGCGCGAGCCGATCGCCAAGGGCGGCAGGGTCGAGATCGAAGAGCCGATCACCATCAAGGCGCTGTCGGCGGCAACGGGCATCAAGGCCGGCGACATCATCAAGCGCCTCATGCAGGAAGGGATTCTGGCGACGATCAATGAGACGATCGACCGCGAACAGGCGGAGGCGATCGCCGCGGATTACGGCATCGAGCTGCTCGTCGAGGAGGCCCGCAGCGCCGAGGAAGAGCTGGTCGAGGAGTTCGAGGCCCGCGAGCAGGGCGAGTTGACGTCCCGCGCGCCGGTGGTGACCTTCCTCGGGCACGTCGACCACGGCAAGACGTCGCTGCTGGACCACATCCGCCAGACCTCGGTCGCTTCGGGCGAGGCGGGCGGCATCACCCAGCACATCGGCTCGTATCGCTATGACGTGGGCGACCGGCACGTGGTGTTCCTCGACACCCCGGGGCACGAGGCCTTCACGGCCATGCGGGCCCGCGGCGCGAACATGACCGACGTGGTGGTGCTGGTGGTGGCCGCCGACGACGGGGTCATGCCGCAGACCGTCGAGGCGATCAGCCACGCCAAAGCGGCCGGCGTGCCGATCGTCGTCGCGCTGAACAAGATTGATCTGCCCAACGCCAACGTCAATCGCGTGATGGGGCAGCTCGCCGAGCACGAGCTCCAGCCGCAGGAGTGGGGCGGGGATACCGAAGTCATTCAGACGAGCGCCGAGACGGGCGAAGGCATCGATTCGCTGCTTGAGACCCTGAGCCTCGAGGCGGAGCTGCTCGAGCTCAAGGCGGAGGCGGACGCCCCGGCGACCGGGTTTGTTATCGAATCGGAGATGGACCCCGGGCGGGGCGTGCTGGGGCGGCTGCTCGTTCGCAACGGCACGCTGAAGGTGGGCGACATCGTCCTCGCCGGCGCCGGGTACGGTCGCGTGCGACAGATCGTCGACAGCCAGGGACGGGAGATCGAATCGGCCGGGCCGTCCACGCCGGTCGAGATCGCCGGGCTGGACGAGATTCCCGAGGCGGGCGACCGCTTTTACATCCTCGACGACCTCGACCGTGCCCGAGAGATCAGCGAAGAGCGCCGCCAGCAGACGCGGGCGAAGGAACTCGCCTCCGCGCCGGGACGCACGCTGCAGGATCTCCTCTCGCAGATCGAGGCCGGCGAGGCGAACGAGCTGCCGCTGATCGTCAAGGCCGACGTGCAGGGCTCGCTGGAGGCGATCCGCGGGCAGCTCGAAAAGCTCAACACCGACGAGGTCCGGGTGAACCTGCTTCACACGGCGGTCGGAGGCATCTCGACCGGCGACGTCAGCCTGGCCGAGGCGTCAGGGGCGATCATCATCGGCTTTGACGTGGTCGCCGACGCGACCGCCCGCCAGCAGGCCGAGGCGAAGGGCGTCGAAATCCGCTCCTACCGCGTGATCTACGACCTGATCGAGGACGTCCGCAAGGCGCTGGAAGAGGGCCTCGAGCCCGAGATCCGCGAGGAGACGCTGGGACGTGCGGAGGTCCGCCAGCTGTTCAAGGTCTCCCGCGTGGGCACGATTGCCGGCTGCTACGTCACCGACGGAACCGTCTCGCGCAACGCCAGGTGCCGGATCATCCGCAACAACGTCGTCGTCGAGGACGAGCGGACGCTCGAAAGCCTCAAGCGCTTCAAGGACGACGTCCGCGACGTGCGCAACGGCATGGAGTGCGGGTTGAAGATCGCCGGGTACGACGACATCAAGGAAGGCGACATCCTGGAGTTCTATCGCCAGGTCGAGGTCAGTCGGACGCTGTAAGAACGGCCGGCGATACGACGCCGCGGTGACGAGATGGCCACGATTGTCGGACTGATGCACCTGGAGTTTCACGTGACGCAGGCCGCGAGCCTGAAGGACAAGCGCCGATCACTGCGAAGCTTCAAGGACCGCGTCGCGCGGGCGAACAACGTCTCGATCGCCGAGGTGGCGTCGCAGGACAGTCATCGCCGGGCCGTCTTGGCCGTGGTGACGGTGGGCAACGATCGCCCGCGCCTCGAAGGCACGCTCCAGCGGATCGCCAACGCCGCCGGCGCGCACCGCGACATGATTCTCGTGTCGCGGGACGTCGAATGGCTGTGACGGCGCGACAACGAAGGGCCGAGGCCGCAACAGAAATGTCCCGAAGAATCGAACGCATCGAAAGCCTGATCCGCGAGACGCTCGGCGAACTGCTGCTGTCAAAGGTCTCCGATCCCCGCGTCGACCCGGCGCGGACGTCCATCACCCGCGTGAAGGTGGCGGATGACCTGACGTCGGCGAAGGTGTATGTGTCGGTGATCGGCGACGAGCGGGAGCAGAAGCAGACCGTCCGGGCGCTGCGCCACGCCTCCGGGCGCCTGCAGGAGCTGCTGATGAGCAAGATCGAGCTCCGCAACACGCCCGTGCTCGACTTCCGGCGGGACGAACAGTTCAAGAAGACGCTCGAGACCTACCGGATCATCGAGGAAGCGATGGCCGAAATCCGCGAGAAGGAAGCCGCCGCCGAGCAGGCCGACGACGAGGACGAGGGCGAAGCGGACGCCCCTGACACACCGCGAGAAGCCCAGCCATGAAGAACGCCACCGAATACGAGAAGAAGATCCGCAAGCTCCTCAAGGACGTCAAGGGCTCGAAGTCCGACGCCCCCCTCGACGAACCCCGCCTGCGCGTGCTCATCCGCTCGGTCTTCGAGTCCGACGCCACGACCGAACAGGCCGAGCAGGCGCTCGATGCGATCGACAGCGAATACGTGGACTACAACGAGCTGCGCATCAGCCCGCCCAAGGACATCGTCGAAACGGTCGGGCGCGACCACCCGCGGGTCCGCGAGAAGGCGATCGTGCTTCGCGAGGCGCTGAACAAGTTCTTCGAGCGCGACTCGACGCCGTCGATGGATTATCTCGACGAGCTGTCCAAGCGGGACCTGCGCCAGCACCTCGCCGAGGCCGGGCTCGAGCCGTATGCCGCCGCGGCCGTGACGCTCCTGGCCTTCGGCGGACACGCCGTGCCCGTGGACGGGATGCTCGTCGACGCGCTCAAGCTCGACGGATACGTTCACCCGGACAGCGACATCGAGGACGTCCAGGGCTTCCTCGAACGGGTCGTCTCACAGAAGAACGACGTCGCCGTGCTGAAGTTCTTCCGCACATACGTGCAGAAGAATCGCGACGCCGTGATGGCGCATCGCCAGGCGGAGGCGGAACGGATCGCTGCCGAAAAGGCCGTCGAGGAAGCCGCCGCCCGAAAGGCCGAGGAAGAGGCACAGGCCAAAGCCGCCGAAGCCGCGGCGAAGAAGAAAGCCGCGGCGGCAAGAAAGAGGAAGAGCGAGGCCGGGAAGTCCTCAAAGAAGTCAAAGAAGACCAAGGCCAGGAAGGCGACCAAGGCGAAGAAAACCTCCGGTACGGCCAAGAAGAAGGCGGCGGGAACAGCCGGACGGAAACGCCGGAAATCGTCCGCATCGACGACGAAGAAGTCATCCGGCGGGAAGTCAACACGGGGCGGGAAGAAATCGTCGAAGAAGGCTGCGTCTGCGAAAACCTCAAAGAAGAAGTCTGCGTCGAAGAAGACGAAGAAGTCCGGGAAGTCGAGGTCCAGGAGCTGATCGACGGCCGATCGCCGTCGCGAGAGGAACGCCGCATGTCCGAGAAACCGTCCGACAAGCTCGTCCTGGGCATCCCGAAGGGGTCGCTTCAGGACAGCACGCTCGACCTGTTCTCCCGCGCGGGCTACGACGTCCGCGTCTCGTCGCGGAGCTACTTCCCCTCGATCGACGATGAGGAGGTCTCCGCGATCATGTTCCGCGCGCAGGAGATGAGCCGGTACGTCGCCGACGGCGTGCTGGACGCCGGGCTGACCGGCATCGATTGGGTCCGTGAGAACGGCTCGGACGTCGTCGAGGTCGCCGAGCTGGTCTACTCCAAGCAGCAGATGCGCCCCGTCCGCTGGGTCCTGGCCGTGCCGGAGGAGAGCTCCGTCCGGAAGATCGAGGACCTCGACGGCGGGATCGTCGCCACCGAGCTGGTCAACTACACGCGGAAGTTCTTCGCCGATCGCGGGCTCGACGTGAAGGTCGAGTTCAGTTGGGGCGCCACGGAGGTCAAGGCCCGCCTGGTCGACGGCATCGTCGACGTCACCGAGACCGGCAACAGCCTGCGGGCGAACAACCTGCGGGTGGTCGAGACGCTGATGACCTCCACGACGCGCCTGATCGCGAACCGCGATTCGATGGAGGTCGACTGGAAGCGACGCAAAATCGAGAACATCGCCCTGCACCTGAAGGCCGCCATCGACGCGCGGGAAATGGTCGGGCTCAAGATGAACGTCCCGCGCGGGAAGCTCGACGAGGTCACCCGCGCCCTGCCGAGTGAGAAGTCGCCCACGGTCTCGCCCCTCGCCGACGAACAGTGGGTCGCCGTCGAGGTCATCCTGGACGAGCACACCGAGCGCGAGCTGGTGCCGAAGCTCAAACGCCTCGGCGCCAGCGGGATCTTCACCTATCCCCTGAACAAGGTCATACCGTAAGGACCGCCCGCGTCACGGCGACGTCAGGAGCAGACATGCCCTCCACAAGCGGACAACGCGTCAGTCGCCCGGTCGCCCACGCCGGCCGTGTTGCTGCAGCCGCACTGGTCGTCGCGATGCTGACGGCGGCCGGGTGCGGGACGGAGGCGAGGTCCGCCGACAGCCCGGCCGCCGACGGAACCATCGAGCCCCGGCCCCTGACGGCCGCGGCGCCGACGACGCGCCCCGCCGACACACGACCGATCGAGCCGCCGCTGCCCGACGAGGCCCTGGTTGCCCTCGACGAGCTCGAGCCGGAGGTGCCCGTTCCGAGCAATCCGCCCGGCGCCTTCGAGCTGCCCGAGCGCGTCGAGCCGCTCGTCCGCGAGGCGGAGCAGATGATCGCCGAGCGGGACTTCGCCGGCGCCGTCGCCCGGCTCGAGCGGGCGGTCGGCTTCGACCCCGACAACGCGCGCATCCGCAAGGACCTCGGCCTGACGTACGCCGGACTGGCGAATCTCGGCAAGGCGCTGGACAACTTCCGGCGCACCGTGAAGATCGCCCCCGCCGACGCCCAGACGCAGTTCATGCTCGGACGGCTGCTGGCGGGGCAGGGCAGGGACGCCGACGCCATCGTCGCGCTGCGCACCGCCCTCAAGAGCCCGACCGCCGACCCCGCCAAGGCGACGACGGCCGAAACGCTCGTCTGGCTGGGACGACTGCTCGAGAAACAGGGCTACTACACCGCGGCCCTGGAGTGCTACCGCCGTCTCGGCAAGTGGATCGACGAGCACGGGCGCGAGTACGTCGAGTCGGAAACGCTGCGCCCGCTGGTGCTCGCGCCGGAGCGGCTGCTCAGCCAGCGCGGACTCATGCTTATCCGTCTGCGGCGCCATGACCGCGCCGCCGAAGTCCTCCGCCATGCATACGAGCTCAACCGGGGCGACCCGCGCATCGTCGCCCTGCTCATCGAAGCCCACATCGGTGGACGGCGCTACGACCGGGCGGAACGGCTGCTCGTGGAGATGGCGAACGAGACCACGCGCCCCGGCGCCGTAGGTGAAATCGCCACGCGACTCGTCGAAGCCGGCGGCGACCCGAAGATGCCCCGGCGAATCTGGGAGGCGGTCGATCCCGCAAGCCGCCCGACGCTCGGCCCGCTCGCCGGCGCCCTCGCCGACGCCGCGGCCGATCTCGGCGCGATCGACGAGGCGGGTGCGATCCTCGAATCCCTGCTGAAGGTCATGCCCGGCAACGTCTCCGCCGCCCGCAACCTCGCCCGTATGTACGCCGAGCAGAACCGGCCCGGCGAAGCACTGACGCTTCTCGCCGACGTGCTGGCCGCCGACCCCGACGCCACGACCGCCGTCCGCCAGGGCGTGCGGGAGATCGTGCGGTCGGACCTGCCGGAGGGCTTCCCACGCCGCTTCGCCCGGCGCGCCCGCGCCGGCGATGACGAGCACGCCTACGCCGTACAATACGTCGCGGGCGAGCTGGCCGCCGAACGGGGCATGGACCTGCTGGCAGCCGAGCTGTACGACCTGGCGACCGAGAGCAACCCGGGGTTCATACCGCCGTACCGCCGACTGCTGGACATCCATATCGGCAGACGACGACTCGACCGGGCCGAGCAGATCGTCGAGGTCGTCCGCGACCTGCCCGGCGACGCGGAAGCCTATTTCGTCTACTACGCCCTGGGACGGATCGCGCTGGCGCGAGGCGACGTGGCCGAGGCGGTCAACCAGCTCGAGCTGGCCAAGGCGGCCGACAACGAGTTCGTCCCCGCGCTCCTGCTGCTTGCCGACATGTACCTCCGCGCCGACCGGGCGCCGCAGGCCATGCGGACGCTGCTGGCCGCGATGAACGCCGAGCCGGACAACGCCGAGGTGTACGAGCGCCTGTTTCGGTTCTACACCGCCGCCGAGCAGCCGGAGCGAGCCGAGGAAGTGGCCCGCCGGCTGCTCGAGCGCAATCCCGGAAGCATTCCCGCCCGTGTCATGCTCGCGGAGCTGGCGATTCGCTCGGGCGACGAGAACCGGGCGCGCGAAATCATCGGCGAGCTGCGCGACGCCGGTGCAAGCGATACACAGATGCTCCGGCTGGAACTGCAGCTTCGCCTGTCACGGGAGGAGCCGCTCAGCGAGGAGGAATTCGAGAGCTACCTCGCCCGCCTCACCGATGCCGTACGGGCCGACCCCAATGACGACACGGCCGTCATTCTGCTCTCGGTGCTGCTGGCGCAGCGGGAGAATCCCGAGGAGGCGACCGCGATCTGGGCCCGGCTTCACAAGACCGCCCCCGACAACCGCCTGATCATGCAGCAGTATGTCGCAGCTCTGGACGAGGCGGACCAGTCGGACCGGGCGATCGCCGAGCTGGAGCGCCTTCATGAGCGCCTGCCCGACGATGTCTGGATTCGCGATGCCCTGCGGCAACTGCTCGTCCGCGAGGAGCAATACGACCGGGCCCTGGAGTATGTCCGGAGCTGGATGGAACAGGCGGATACGGAAGCGCAGCGAAGGGCGCTTCAGGTAGATTTGCTGGTCGTGCTGACCATGGCGGAACGTTGGGACGAAGCCCTCCCCGTCGTGGACGAGCTCATCGCAACCGAGACGCTGCCCGCCAGAGAGGTCAGGTTCCGAAACCAGAAGATGGCCATGCTCCTTCAGGCCGAACACTTCGACGAGGCCGTCGAGGTCGGGCGCGAGTGGGTCCGCCTCCGGCCGCAGTCTGTGCAGGCGCGAAGACTGGTCATCGATGCCCTGGTGCTCTCGGGCGAACCACAGAAGGCGGCGCGCCAGGCCGAGCAATGGCTCGCGGATTTTCCTGCCGATGCGGCGCCCGCAGAACGCGCGGAACTCCTGTCGCGGCAATCCACGGCGCTGGAGGCGGCCGGGGACCGGCAGGGCGCCGTGAACGCGCTCGAGCAGGCGCTCACGCTCACCCCCGACGAAGCCGACGCGAACAATAATCTGGGCTACACACTGGCCGACATGGGCGTCGAGCTCGCCCGCGCCGAGCGGCTCATCCGCAAGGCGCTGGCGGCGGAGCCCGATTCGCTCGCGATCCGCGACTCACTCGGATGGGTGCTCTACAAACAGGGGCGCTTCGGCGAGGCAAGGCGCGTTTTCGACCGCCTGCTCGCCAACGTCGAAGAGACCGGCAGGCCGGCGGACCCGGTGATCCTCGACCACGCCGGCGACACGCACTACCGGCTCGGCGACGTGACGCGCGCCGTCGCGCTGTGGACCCGCGCCCTCAAGGCCGCCCGCGAGCGGAAGCTCCCCGCAGCGCCGACCCGGGAAATCCTCCGGACCGTCCCGGCGAAGATCGAGGCGATCACGGACGAGCGCGCCCCCGACGTCGCCCCCGTCGGCGAGACCGAACCCGAGGCGACAACGCGACCCGCGACGCGTCCGACCACCGTGCCGGCGACCCGTCCGGTTGCCGGAACCCGACCGGCGACGGAGCCGGCCACACGCCCTGCGGCGAGAACGCGCCCGGCGACGCAACCCACCACGCCCCGCCCGTCCGGGCGGACGCAACCGACGAAGAGGTAATCATGGCAGGACATTCACACTGGGCCCGGATCAAGCGCGCCAAGGCCGCCAACGACGCCAAGCGCGGACGGCTGTGGAGCAAACTGGCGCGGAAGATCATCGTCGCCGCCAAGCACGGCGGCAACCCCGAGGACAACCTCCAGCTCCGCTATGCCATCGACGAGGCCAAGTCGGCCAACATGCCGAAGGACACGATCGAGCAGGCGATCAAGAAGGGCACCGGCGAGCTGGGCGGCGCCGAGTACGAATCCGTCCTCTACGAGGGCTACGGGCCCGGCGGCGTCGCGTTCATGGTCGAGTGCCTCACCGACAATCGCAATCGCACCGCCCCCGAGATGCGGAAGATCTTCTCGGGCGCCGGCGGACAGCTCGGCGCCAGCAACTGTGTCGCCTGGATGTTCGAGCAGAAGGGCACCTTCGCCGTCTCCGCCGACCAGGCCGACGAGGACACGCTCATGGAAATCGCCCTCGAAAGCGGCGCCGACGACGTCCGCCGCGACGGCGACCTGTTCGAGATCACCTGCGAGGTCGGCGCCTACAGCGACGTCAAGCAGCAGCTCGCCGAGCGGGAGATCGAGACCGTCTCGGCCGAGATCGCCATGATCGCCAACAACAACGTCGCCGTCGATCCTCAGAACGCCCGGCAGATCGTCAACCTCATGGACCGGCTCGAAGACCACGACGACGTGCAGAACGTCTACACGAACGCCGAGCTGCCCGACGAGGTGATGGCCGAGGCCCAGCAGCAGGCCTGACGCCGCCGCAGCTTCCGACCGCAGCGTTCCGGGAGCGCCCGTGCAGAATTCCCGCCAAGTGATCGACTCCCTGCTCGGCCGCCGCCCGGCCGAGCGGGTCGGGCTCATGGAGAACATCTGGGGCGACACGCTCGCCCGATGGGTCGCCCAGGGCTATCCCGCCAGCGACGAGGGCAAGCCCGTCGGCCCGGCCGAGCACTTCGGCTTCGACATGGTCGGCTGCGGCGGCTGGTTCGACTGGCACGCCCGGTGGCGCCCGGAAGGACGGTGGTGCTTCTTCGGCCACCAGTTCATCTGGGAGTCCATGCGGGCGAGCCTCGGCGACCTCTGCCTCTACGAGAGTCTGCTGACCGACCCGGACTGGATCCGCGACGTCTGCCGCGTGTACACCGACCTCTGGAACAGCGCCTTCGGCCTGCTGTTCGACGAAGTCGGCCTGCCCGACGGCGTGTGGATCTATGAAGACCTCGGATACAAACACCGCCTGTTCTGCAGTCCGGACGTCTACCGCGAGCTGATCTTCCCCTGCTACGCCGAGCTGGTCGCCTTCATCCACGAGCGCGATCTGCCGGTTATCCTGCACACGTGCGGATTCACCGAGCCGGCGCTGGAGCTGATCGTCGAGGCCGGCTTCGACGGGCTGCATCCGATGGAGGTCAAGGCCGGCAACGACCCGCTTCGCATCGCCGAGCGCGTGAAGGACGATCTGGTGCTCGTCGGCGGGCTCGACGCGCGGGTCCTCGAATCCGGTGACCGGGAGCTGATCCGGCGCGAAACGGCCCGACTGATCGACGGCATGAAGTCCCGCGGCGCTCGATACGTCTTCGCATCGGATCACTCGCTGTCCACCAACATCGACTACGACGACTACCGCTTCGCCCTGGACGTCTACCGCGAGCACCGCGACTACTGACCGCGCCCATATAGACGCCGCGCCCCCGATGGGAGAGACCATGACCGAGCAGCGAACCGTGCACCTCGTCTGCAACGCGCACCTCGATCCGATCTGGTTGTGGGAATGGCAGGAGGGCGCGGCCGAGGCGATGAGCACCTTCCGCACCGCCGCCGACCTGTGCGAGGAGTTCCCCGGCTTCATCTTCAACCACAACGAGGCCGTGCTGTACGAGTGGATCGAGGAGTACGAGCCGGAGCTGTTCGAACGGATCCGCCGCCTCGTCAAGGCCGGGCAGTGGAACGTGATGGGCGGATGGTACCTCCAGCCGGACTGCAACATGCCCTCGGGCGAGTCGTTCGTCCGGCAGATGCTGATCGGGCGGACGTACTTCCGCGACCGCCTCGGCGTGGACGTGACGACGGCGATCAACTTCGACCCATTCGGGCACAGCCGGGGCATCGCGCAGGTGCTCGCCCGCGGCGGATACGACAGCTACCTGTTCTGCCGCCCGAGCGACGACTGGCGGCCGCTGCCGGACGACCGGTTCGTCTGGATCGGCTTCGACGGCTCGGAGATTCTCTGCCGTCGCGGCGGGGTCTACCTTTCGCGTCTTGGCGGAGCGGCCGACAAGGTCCGCGAGTATCTTGCCTCCGACGACAACCTGGTGCTGTGGGGCGTGGGCAACCACGGCGGCGGGCCAAGCCGGCAGGACCTGCGCGACCTGACCGAGCTGATCGCCGACACGGACGCCGCCGACGTGATTCACTCGACGCCGCAGGCCTACTTCGCCGACCTCGCCCGCCGGCGCGACGAGCTGCCCCGCTGGGACGACGACCTGAACCCCTGGGCGATCGGGTGCTACACGTCGCAGGTCCGCATCAAGCAGAAGCACCGCGAGCTGGAGAACGAGCTCTATTCGGCCGAGCGGATGCTCGCGGCGGCCGCGAGCGCAAAGCTGCTGGCGTACCCCCGCGCCGAGCTGCGGGAGGCGGCGAAGGACCTGGCGTTCTGCGAGTTCCACGACATCCTGCCCGGCTCGTCGATCCAGCCGGCGGAGGAAGCCGCCGTGCGGCGGATGGATCGGGCGCTGGAGGGGCTTTCGCGCCTCAAGGCGCGGGCGTTCTTCGCGCTGTCGTCGGGACAGCCCCGCGCGGGGGAGGGGGATATCCCCGTGCTGGTCTACAACCCGCACCCGTTCAAGGTGACGGCCGACGTGGAGGTCGAGTTCAATCTCGCCGATCAGAACTGGTCGGGCACGTTCGCCCGGCCGGAGGTGCGGCGCGGGCGGACCGTGATCCCCTCGCAGGTCGAGGAGGAGCTGAGCAACCTGAACATGGACTGGCGGAAGCGCGTCGTGTTCCGCACCACGCTCGAGCCGTCCCAGATGAACCGCTTCGACTGCCGCATCGAGTACGTCAGGCCGCCCCGCCGGCGGAAGACCAGCCGCCGCGGCGGGAGCATCCGCTTTCGCGGCGAGCGGGTTCAGGCGGCCGTCAACACGCGGACCGGGCTGCTCGACCGCTGCCGCATCGACGGGCGCGACGTGCTCGCCGGCGAGGCGTGCCGCCCGATCATCCTGGAAGACACCGCCGACGCGTGGGGCATGTCCGTCCGCCGCTTCGACGGCGCCGAGACGCCGATGAAGCTCATGACGCGCGAAGAGGCGGCCGCGTTCGCCGGCGTCGACGCCGACGAGATCGATCCCGTCCGCATTGTCGAGGACGGCGACGTGCGGATGGTCGTCGAGGCGCTGCTCGAGCGCGACAACAGCCGGGCCGTGCTGCGTTACTCTCTGCCGAAACGCGGCCGGGACGTTGGCGTGGACGTCCGCGTCTACTGGATGGAGTGCGACCGCCTGCTCAAGCTCTCGCTCCCGCTTCCCGACGGCGAGTGGCGCCACGTCGGGCAGACGGCCTACGGCGTGCAGGAGCTGCCCGCCGACGGCGACGAGGCCGTCAGCCAGAAGTGGCAGGCCGCCGTGTGCGACGACAAAGATCTGGCGGTGACGCTCATCCGCGACGGCGGGTACGGCAGCGATCTCCGCGGCGGCGCGCTGCGCCCGACGCTCGTGCGAAGCCCCGCCTATTCCGGGCACCCCATCGGCGACCGCCCGATCGTGCCCCAGGACCGCCACACGCCGCGGATCGACCAGGGCGAGCGGCGGTTCCGCTTCATCCTCTGCGGCGGTCCGATCCGCGAGCGACTCGACGCGATCGACCGCGAGGCGGTCGCGTGGCACGAAACACCGCCGGCGCTGTCGTTCTTCCCGAGCGGGCTGGGCGAACGGTCCGAGCCGTTCATGACGGTCAGCGGCGACGTGGTGCAGGTCCCGGCCGTCAAGTTCGCCGAAACCGGCAACGACCTGATCGTCCGCCTCTTCGAGCCGACCGGCCGGGCGCGAAACGCGACCGTCGATCTGCCGTGGGCGAACGTGAAGCACAAGGTCCGCCTCGGCGGGTTCGAGGTCCGGACGCTGCGGATCGACCCGGGAGACGGGATCGTCATCGAGACCGACCTGCTCGAACACCCGCTGAAGGAGGGCTGATGAACGGCGCCGAGCTCATCGAATCGCTACGGACCGGACGACGGGCCTACGGCACGCTGATCGTCTCCGACAGTCCGCGGTGGCTGACGGTGATCGGCGAGATCGGCCTGGACTTCGTCTTCATCGACACCGAGCACGTCGCGATCGACCGCCGCACGCTGAGCTGGATGTGCGTCGCCTATGGCGCGTCCGGGCTGTGCCCGCTGGTCCGCATCCCCTCGCCCGACCCCTTCGAGGCGACGAAGGTCCTCGACGGCGGCGCCGGCGGCGTGATCGCTCCCTACGTCGAGACCGCCGGGCAAGTGCGAGCCCTCGCCGGCGCGGTCAAGCTCCGCCCGGTCAAGGGGCGGCGTCTGGCGGGCATGCTGGAAGGACGCGAACAGCCCGAACCCGATCTCGCCGAGTATCTCGCCGGGCGGAACGCCGCCAGCGCGCTGATTGTGAACATCGAAAGCGTGCCCGCGATGGAGAACCTCCACGAAATTCTCGCCGTCGAGCAGCTCGATGCCGTGCTGATCGGCCCGCACGACCTGTCCTGCTCGCTGGGTATACCGGAGCGGTACGACCATCCGGACTTCGACAGGGCGGTGCGCGAGATCATCACGGCCGCCCGGGCGGCCGGGAAGGGCGCGGGCATCCATTACTGGGCCGACATCGAGCAGGAGATCGGCTGGGCTCGCGACGACGGGGCGAATCTCATCCTGCACGCCGCCGACGTCATCGCCTTCCGGGACAGGACGGCCGCGGACGTCGCCCGCCTGCGCGAGGCGCTCGGGGATGCGCGCAGCGGCGGGAAGGGGGACGTCAGCATCTGATCGCCCTGCCGCGCAGCCGCGGCCGACGCTGAGCCGCCCCCGCTCACGAATCCCTTGTAAGCCTCCGGCGCGCTGCTATAGTACCGCCCTGCCTGATACGCGAATTCCCCACCCCAACGGAGCCAAGACATGCTCGAGACGATGCAGACCCCCGGCGACACCGACTGGTTCGCCCACGACCGCTTCGGACTGTTCATCCACTGGGGGCTCTACGCCCTCGGCGCCCGGCACGAGTGGCTCAAGCACGCCGAGCAGATTCCCGACGAGCAGTACGAAAAGTACTTCCGCCACTTCGACCCGGACCTCTACGACCCGGCCGCCTGGGCCGACGCCGCCGCCGGGGCGGGCATGAAGTACTTCGTCATCACCACCAAGCACCACGAGGGCTTCTGCCTGTGGGACAGCAAGCTCACCGACTACAAGGCCCCGAACACCCCGGCTGGTCGCGACCTGCTGCGCCCGATGGTCGACGCCTTCCGCGACCGCGGGCTGCACGTGGGCTTCTACCACTCGCTGATCGACTGGCGCCACCCGCAGTACGTCATCGACCCCTACATCGGCCCGTACCGCAACCACCCCGACCGCGAGAAGCTCAATGCCGACCGCGATCAGGGCAAGTACGCCGAGTACCTCCACGGGCAGATCCGCGAGCTGCTCACCGAGTACGGGAAGGTCGACGTCCTCTGGTGCGACTTCAGCTTCCCGAAGGAGGACGGATCCGGCAAGGGGCGGGAGGACTGGCAGAGCGAGAAGCTCTACGAGATGATCCGCGAGGTGGCGCCGGATATCATCCTCAACGACCGTCTGGACCTCGACGAGGGCTGGGACGTCAAGACGCCCGAGCAGTTCCAGCCGCGCGGGTGGGTCCGGTTCAACGGCCAGCCCGTCGTCTGGGAGGCCTGCCAGACCTTCTCCGGCTCGTGGGGCTACCACCGTGACGAGGCGAGCTGGAAAAGCATCGACCAGCTCGTGCAGATGCTCATCGACACCGTGAGCAAGGGCGGCAACCTGCTGCTCAACGTCGGCCCGACCGGGCGCGGCGAGTTCGACGCGCGGGCGCTGGACCGCCTGGCGGGCATGGGCGAGTGGATGAAGCGCCACTCCCGCAGCATCTACGGCTGCACGCAGGCGCCGGAGGAGTTCACCGCTCCGCAGGACTGCCGGCTGACCTACAACCCCGACACGAAGCGCATGTACGTGCACGTGTTCGCCTGGCCGTTCAAACACCTGCACCTCGACGGGTTCGCCGGGAAGGTCGCCTACGCCCAGCTTCTCAACGACGCCAGCGAAGTCATCATGCAGGAGAACGCCCAGGGACAGCCCCACAGCGCCCTGAGCGAGGCCGTCCCGGCCGAGACGCTCACGCTGAACCTGCCCGTCCGCAAGCCGAACGTGACCGTCCCGGTGATCGAGCTGTTCATGAAGTAGCGCCGGGTGGCGCACCCAGGATCGGAGCCGCGAAGTGGCGACGGATATCCGCGTCGGAATCGTCGGAGCGTCGGGACACTTCGGATATGCGCTGGCGGACCCCGGCGACGTGCATGCGGAGATCGTCGCCGTCGCGCCGGGCGGCGAGGACGAGGACGTCTCGCGCGTCGTCGCAGCGGCGCGCGACCGCGGCCACGATATCCGCAAGTACGATGACTACCGCGCGATGCTCGACGGCGCCGATCTGTCGGCCGTGGCGATCAACCCCGCCTACTTCCGCCACGCCGAAATCACCTGCGCCGCGCTCGTCCGCGGGATCGCGGTGATGTGCGAAAAGCCGCTCGCCCTGACGGCGGACGACCTGGCGGCCGTGCGGGAGACGTGGGAAGTGAGCAACGCGGCGCTGGGCATGATGCTCCCCTACCGCTACGACGCACGGTTCTGCGCCGCGCGAGGACTCGTGGCCTCCGGGAGGCTCGGCGCGCCGGTGACCGGCTACGCCCAGAAGTCCTACAAGCTCGGGACGCGCCCGGACTTCTACCGCCGGCGGGAGACCTTCGGCGGAATCGTGCCGTGGGTCGGCATCCACGCGATCGACTGGTTTCAATACGCCAGCGGGCTGGACTACCTGGCCGTGACGGGCACGTCGAGGCAGGGCGCCGTGCCGGACTATCCCGAGCTGGAGGACCACGCCGTGTGCGTCTTCCGCTGCTCCGGTGAGGCAAGCGCTGTGATGAGCTTCGACTATCGACGCCCCGCGGCCGCGGAGACGCACGGCGACGACCGCCTGCGCCTGGTGTGCGAGGAGGGCGTGCTCGAGATCCGCGGTGACGGCCCGCTGGAAGTCATCGACGTCGACGGGCAGCGCGTCATTGAACCGCAATCGCCGCCGGCGGGGCTGTTCGAGGACTTCCTGCGAGCGGTCTCCGAGCCCGATCACCGCCCGCTCCTGCCCGGCGGGGAGGCGATCCGCGCGACGGAAATCGCCCTGATCGCCCGCGACGCCGTGGATCGGCGGGAATGGATTTCCATCAACGAGTGAACCGACAGTCGCACCCCTGGTCTCTCTTTCGCTTCGCGCAATCTCTCAAGGAGCCCTCATGCTTGGCGACCTCACCGAACGCGAATTCCGGCGGATCATCGAGGACAGCTGCGGCAACCCCGTCATCCCTTGGGCTCACGATCCCGCAGCCCGGGAGCGGGCTCGCCGGCTGGCCGACCAGACCGGTCTGCTCGCCAAGGCCGAGTCGGAGCTGACGCCCGACGAGCCCTTCCGCGTCATCCCGCGCAGCGCGTTCCGCGAATTCCAGCGGACCGGCGGACGTTCGCAGTACGACGGCATCCACGGCAAGCGAATCCGCCAGATCGACCACGCCGTCATGCTCTGCCTGTTCGGCGCCGACCACGTGGATTACCTGCAGGATCTCCTGTGGGCGGAGTGCGAGCTGACCTGGTGGATCAGCCCGGCCCACGAGTACGTCGAACCGATCGATCTTCGGTCCGCGATGAGCGCCGAGCATTACGCGACGGTGTTGGACCTGCTCGGCGAGCGGCTGGAGGACGAGGTGGCTTCGCGCCTGCGGGACGAGATCTACGCCCGCGTGCTCGATCCGTTCTGCGATCCGAACTACCGTCATCTGTGGTGGCGGCGGAACAGCAACAACTGGAACGCCGTCTGCCACGGGGGCATCTGCATCGCCGCGATGATGCTGGAGCGCGACCCCGCCCGGCTCGGGCGGATCGTCACCACGGCGGTCAAGGACCTGGCGGTCTTCATCGACGGGTTCGCCGACGACGGCGGATGCACCGAGGGTCCGAGCTACTGGCGGTACGGGTTCGGCTGGTACACCAGGCTCGCCCACGCGCTGCACGACTTCACCGACGGGCGGATCGACATCATGCGCGGCGAGAAGATCGAGCGGGTCTGCCGCTATCCGCTCGCCGTCAACGTGCGCCCGGGCAAGGAGCTCACCTTCGCCGACGCCCACGAAGGTTACCAGTCGCTGGCGACGACCATCCGCATCAACCGTTTCCACGACGTTCGGGAGCTGTTCGGCCTCTGCCGCCTCAGCGACGACGGCGACGAGGAGTCCGGCTGGCGGCCGGTCCTGTCCAACCTCGACGAGCTGCTGCTGTATGACGGGGCGCGTTACCGGCCGCTGAAGGACCCGACCGACTACGTACTTCCGGAGCTGGGCGTCGCCAAGCTCAAGGCCCGGGGGACGACCGTCGGCGCCAAGGCCGGGCACAACGACGAGCACCACAACCACAACGACGTCGGCAGCTTCATCGTCCAGCGCGGCGAGAGTTGCTTCGTGTGCGATCCCGGCGGGCCGATCTACACGGCCAGGACGTTCTCCGACCGCCGCTACGAGAGCGCCTTCACAAACTCATTCGGCCACAGCGTGCCGACCATCGACGGACAGCCCCAGGCGCCGGGCCGGGAGTTTGCCGGAACCCTCACGACGCGGAACGTCAACGAGGACGGCTACCCCACGGCCCTGATTGAGATGGCCGGCGCGTACGACCTGCCCATGCTGCAGCGGCTGACCCGCGAGATTCGCCTGTCGTCCGACGGCGGGAGCGTGGGCATCCGCGATGCGTTCGAGTTCTCGGAGGCGCCGGAGTCGCTCGTCGATGCGTTCATCACGACCTTCCCGGCCGAGGCGTCGGCCGACGGGCAGTCGGTGATGATCCGCTCCGAGGCGGACGGGGACGCCGTGCTGCGCGCGGACGGGAGCGACGGAACCTTCGCGGTCAGGGAGCTTACCGAGGAGAGCAAGGAGTCGCCGAAGGGGCAACTTCTGCGCCGCATCGAGTTCACGCCCGCGGGTCTTGCCGAGAACGTCACGCTGTCGTTCGAGCTGACGTTGCCGACGGGCTGACGCGCGCGGCGGTGCGCAGGGGCCGGTCGCGCCGCGCGCTGGTGCATGACAAGCCACGCGCCCTGCCCGGTTCAGGCCTTTTCAGGCACGATGGCGCCGTGCTCCTCGAGCACCGCTCGGAGGTTGTCCATCGGCACCTCGTGCACGTCGCAGTCGTTGCGGACGGCCAACGTCGCCGCCGCCCCGACCGCCTGCCCCATCGCCATGCACGGCGCCTCGACGCGGAAGGAGGAATTCGCCCGCCGGTCGCCGTCGGCGATGCGTCCCGCGGCGAGCAGGCGCCGCGACCCGGCCGGGATCATCGCCCCCAGCGGGAGCGTGGGGTACACGCCGTCGGGGATCGCCTGTCCGTCGATGCCCGTCGGGCAGTGGATGTCGACCGGGTAGTGCGAGTAGCACACAGCGTCGTCGTACACGCGTCCGGCAAGGTAGTCCTCGATCGTCACGCGCGTCCGCCCGCGGATCGTGACCGTCTCGCGGATGCCGCACTCGTCTGCCATCCAGGCGATCCCGAAGTCCTCCAGGCCGGGCTGGGTGCGGAAGAACCGCAGCAGGCGCATCATGGCGGCGCGTCCCTCGATCTCGGCGGCGGTGCGCCCCTCGCTGGTACCGGCGTCGATGTCCACAACGTGGATCCGATTGCCGCCATAGCTTCGCAGGAAGAAGCCCACGTCGCCGCCCTTCCAGCCGACGTCGGTCGCCCGGACGCGCCCCTCCGCCACGGCCTGATCGAACGTCTGCTGGATCGCGTCGTAGTCCAGCGTCTCGGCGTCGTATCCGCACGCGGACACGACGAGCGTGGATGGCTGGAGCGTGTCCGGACGCCGGACCTCCAGCCCCGCGAGCGTGACGACATTCGCATCGCCGGTGCAGTCGATCACGGCGCCGGCCGACATCTCTCGCAGACCGGTCTTGGTGCACAGCGTGAGCGTCCATCCCTCATCGGCCTGCTCGACGGCGGCGGGCATGGCGTGCAGGAGGAGGTCGGCGCCGCTGTCCAGCACGGCTTCGTCAGCCACGGCCGCGAAGATCGCCCGGTTGACTGCAACGTGAAACGGCGTCCGCGGCGGCGGGACGGGCGTCTCGGCATCCGTCTCGGCGAGCGTCCGTGTGACCAGCTCCCAACCGATGCCGGCGACGACCTGCCGCCCCCAGGCGTGAAAGCCGGCGGGGTAGTTGATCGCGCCCATCGTCACTGTGCCGCCGAGAACGCCGGTCTTCTCGACCAGCAGCGTGGACGCCCCGGCTCGTGCCGCCTGCACGGCTGCGCACACGCCGGCCGTGCCGCCGCCGACAACGATCACGTCATAGAAATCTTCCATCGCTCGCGCCTCTGGTCTGTAGGGAGGATCGGTTTCCTGCTCTGCCTGCGCGGGCAGACTGTACCCGACCCGGCCGACGACGGCAAACCGGTGCCGGGCGTTGGTCGATTGACGCCCCCGCCGCCCGCTGATAGAGTTGCTCCGCGATGGCGAAGCCGCACTGGAAACACGTGACGATCATCGGCGTCGGGTTGCTGGGCGGCTCGGCCGGGCTGGCGATCAAGGCGTCGGTCAGGGGGGTCCACGTCGCGGGCGTGGGTCGAAGGCAGGCCAGCCTCGATGAAGCCCTGGCGGTCGGGGCGATCGACTCGGCGCACCTCGACGCGGCCGAGGCGGTGAGGGGCACGGACCTGGTGATCCTCGCCACGCCCGTCGGAGCGTTCGAAACGCACCTGCGCGCCATCGCGCCCGTCCTCGACGAATCGGCCGTCGTGACGGACGTCGGCTCTACGAAGCGGGAGGTGGTCCGCACGGCGGCTCGCGTGCTGGGGCGCGACGGGCGGTTCGTCGGCTCCCACCCCATGGCCGGGAGCGAACGGAAGGGCCCGGCGTTCGCCCGCGCGGACCTGTTCGAGGGCGCCACCTGCATCCTCACCCCGACGAAACACACTCCAAGTGAAGCCAAAGAAATAGTTTACGCGCTTTGGGATACGCTCGGCATGCGTCGGGTGGAGATGGCGCCCGCCGCCCACGACCGGGCGCTGGCCCACGTATCGCACCTGCCGCACGTGGTCTCCTCGCTGCTGATGCTCCTGCCGCGGGCCCGTGATCTGGACGTGGCCGCGACGGGCTTCCGCGACACGACGCGCCTGGCGAGCGGGGATCCCGAGATGTGGCGGGACATCCTGCTCTCCAACCGCGACGCGATGCTCGACGCCGTCGACGAGCTCGACGAGCGGCTCGTGCGCCTGCGCGACCTGCTGGAGGTCGCCGACGCCGACGAGCTGGAGAAGCTCCTGGCGCGCGCCAAGGCGCGGCGCGACGAGACGATCGCAACGAGAATGCTCGATCCGTCTGAGCCCGCGGGGTAGCGCGCTGCGGAGCGTCGTGCGAAGCCGCGCCTCCGGAAAGCCCTGATATAGTTGAATTTTCTCGGTTTTTGACCTTGACGCCGTTGTCGCGGGGGGCGCAGTATTATCTGCGAAGCGTCCGGGCGCGTGTCCCGGACGCCGTCGGACACCCGGCCGGCAGGGACGTTTGGTCGGAGGGCGACCCGGCGAATCCGTGAATGATCGTGGCGTTCGGTCACCCCAACTGAAGGAGCGACAAGATGGCCAAGTCCAAGTCAATGACGAAGTCGCAGATCATGACCGCACTGGCGGAAAAGTGCGACATGACCAAGAAGGACGTGCAGGAAGTCGTCGAGACGCTGGTCGACATGGCGTACAAGGAAGCCAAGAACGGCTTCACCATCCCCGGTCTCGGCAAGCTCGTGCTGCAGAAGCGCAAGGCCCGCATGGGTCGCAACCCCGCCACCGGCGAGCAGATCCGCATCCCGGCCAAGAAGGTCGTGAAGTTCCGGGTCAGCAAGTCGGCGAAGGACGCCATCCTCGGCGGGGCGTAGTCTCCGCGACACCCCAGCGAATTCCGCCGGGCCGATCCGAACGGGTCGACCCGGCGTTTTTCTGCGCCGACGCGCGTCGGGAAGCGCTTGCTCGACGCGCAGGCGACGTCCGCGCAGAAACGCGGCGTCCTGGCCGTCGGCTCGACGGGGACGCCGCGGATTCGATCAGGTTCTGTCGCGCCCACCGGCGGGCGCGTGGGTTCAGCGGTTCACGTCGAGCTGGCGGAGGAACGCCTCATTGCTCGGGAACTTCTCCAGCGCCTTGAGGAGCTGGGGCATCTCCTCGTCAACGCTCAGTCCGGAGAGGAAGCGGCGGAGCATGTGCAGCTTCGGCAGGGCCCACGGCTCGACGAGCAGCTCCTCCTTCCGCGTGCCCGACTGCGGGATGCTGATCGCCGGCCAGACGCGCCGCTCGGCGAGCTTGCGGTCAAGCTGGAGCTCCATGTTGCCGGTCCCCTTGAACTCCTCGAAGATCAGGTCGTCCATGCGGCTGCCGGTCTCGACCAGGGCGGTCGCGAGGATGGTCAGCGAGCCGCCTTCCTCGACCTTTCGCGCGGCGCCGAACTGTCGCTTGGGCGTCTCGAGGGCGCGGATGTCCACGCCGCCGGTCATCGTCCGTCCGGAGCCTTCGACGTGGCGGTTATACGA
>CAZADC010000003.1:0-9061 GCA_964483755.1 uncultured Planctomycetaceae bacterium
CCCGACGCGGCCTTCATCTCGCACGCCAACGTCGACCACTACGGGGCGATCGCGGCGATAGCCGAGGAGGGCGGCTTGCGGCGCGTGTACCTGAACCCGTTCTTCGGCCGGCCGTTGCCCGACGCCTCCCCGCCGCCGGAGGCGGACCTGCTCTCGCGCCTGCGAGCCGGGGGAACCGAGCTCGTCCGCCTGGCGGCGGGGGATCGCGTGAAGCTGGACGACCGGACGACAGTCGACGTCCTCTGGCCGCCCGAGCGGCCGTTCGCGCCGCTGACGGCCAACGATACGTCCCTGGTTCTGCGGGTGACGTGCGACGGGCTCAGCGTGCTGGTTCCCGGCGACCTCGACCAGGCCGGCCAGGCCGCCCTGGCCGCCCGCCCAGGCGACATCCGCAGCGAGGTGCTCGTTCTTCCGCACCACGGCGGGTGGGAGAAGACGCTCCCGGCGTTCGTCGACGCCGTCAACCCGAGCGTGATTCTCGTGTCCGCCCGCCGCGAGCTGCGCCCGCCGATCTCGAGCGGCCGGGCGGGCGAGACGTTCTACGGGCGCCTCCGCCGGGACTACCGGTTCTACAGCACGGCCCGGAACGGATGGATCGGCGTCCGCTGGGACGCGTCGGGCGTGCGCGTTGAGACGATGCGATGAAGCAGCCCATCCCCGCTCGCGGTGAACCGTCATGGCCGCCGGTCGACCAGGAGTCCTTGCATGTCGCCGCGGCGCGGGTTCAATGGAAGGAGCTTTGGTTTCCCTTTGCCCACGAGAGGACAGCCCATGAGCGGCAACGACAGAGACGCCCCGCCTGACGCGCCCCTGAACCCTCCGGCCGTGGAGGAGCGCATCCGCGAACATCGAACGGCCCGCGCGACGATTGCCGTCGCCGACGAAGACGGGCGCCCGCTCGCGGATCAACAGGTCACGATCCGCCAGACGAACCATCGCTTCCGCTTCGGAGCGAACGCATTCGGCCTGCGCCACCGCGACGACCCGACCGTTGCGGCCCGGTACCGCGAGCGTTTCAGCGAGCTGCTGAACTTCGCCACGCTGCCGTTCTACTGGGGCAGCTACGAGCGCGAGCGCGGCCGCACGAACCGCGAGCAGATCGCGGAGATGGCGACCTGGTGCCGCGACGCCGGCATCGCCGTCAAGGGCCATCCCCTCTGCTGGCACGAGGTGGCGCCCAAGTGGCTGGCCGGTGAGTCGCCCGAGGAGGTGGAGCGATTGCAGCTCGAACGGATCGAGCGGGACATGACGGACTTCGAAGGGCTGATCCCGACCTGGGACGTGCTCAACGAGGCGTGCATCATGCCGGACTACGCTGAGGACAACCCGGTCTCGGGGCTGTGCCGTCGGCTGGGACGGGTCGAGCTGATCAAGCGATGCTTCGAGCGTGCCCGCGCCGCCCGCCCGGCCGCGGAGCTGATCCTCAACGACTTCAATACGACGCCGCAGTACGAACAGCTCATCGCCGAATGCCTCGAGGCCGGGGTGGATTTCGACGTGATCGGCATCCAGTCCCATATGCACAAAGGTTATTGGGGCCCCGCCCAGGCGTGGGACGTCTGCGAACGGTTCGCCCGCTTCGGCAAGCCGCTGCACTTCACCGAGCTGACGATCCTCTCCGGCGAGCTCAAGACGGACGCCGACTGGCACGTAAAGCGAACCGACTGGGCGAGCACGTCCGACGGCGAGCGGCGCCAGGCGCGGCAGGTGGCCGAGTTCTATCGTACGCTGTTCAGCCATCCTGCCGTGGAGGCGATCACGTGGTGGGACTTCTCCGACCTCGGCGCGTGGCAGGGCGCCCCCTCGGGGCTCGTGCGGGCGGACATGTCGCCGAAGCCGGCCTGTGAACGGCTGATGGGGCTGATCCGCGGGGACTGGTGGACGAAACCGCAGACCTTGACTACGGACCCCGACGGACGGGCGAACGTCCGGGGCTTCGCGGGGCGCTACGCCGTCGAGGCCGGGGGCGCGTCCGGCGCGTTCGATCTGACGCCGGGCGAGTCGCAGCAGATCAGGGTGCGCCTGGGCGAGGAGACGGCCGGGTGACAGGGCAGGTCCACATGGGTTCTGGGGCTCGGCTTTCTCGCGCCACGGCAGGAACCGAGCAGCGGGCGACGCGGCGGCCTGGGAAGCCCGCCGCGCTCGGACTCGCGATCCTGGCGGCTGCGCTGCTGGCGACGGCCGGGTGCGGAGAGGATGAGTCGCCACGCCCGGAGCAGCCGGAGCGCCCCGCGGCGAGCGACGCCGATGACGGGGCGCCCACAGAGACGCCCGCGGCATCCGCCGAGCCGGACGAACCGTCCCGACTCAGCCGCCAGATGCTCGACGCCGAGCGATGGCTCGCCGAGGAGGTGCTGACGGCATCGGCGATGCGCCAGGCGGCCGGGCGGATCAGGACGGCCGCGACGCAGGCCGTCGAGGAGCATCAGCAGGACCCGGCGACACACGTCGCGGCGGGCGATCGCGCCTTGGCGCTGGGCGATTACCGCGCGGCGGCCGGGTGCTTCCGCCGGGCGCTGGCGATCCGACCGGATCACCTCGACGCCCTGCAGGGGCTGGCGATCGCCCTGACAGCGGAGGAGGAATACGACGAGGCGACGGGCGTGTACCGGCGGATACTCGCCGCCGCCAAGGCGCGGGAGGATTCGACCGCTCGCGAGGCCGCCCGCACGGCCCGGTTCAACCTGGCCGTCGCCGAGATGCGCATCGGGCGCACAGGCGCCGCGAAGGAGCGCCTCCGCGAGCTGCTGGCCGAGCGGGACGACCCTCGGGCGCGGTTCAATCTGGCGTCGATCCTGCAGTTCGAGGGCAAGCTCACCGAGGCGAGCCGCCAGTGGCGGAAGGCGCTCGAACGGGCCGACGCCCTGCCCGTCGCGGACCGGGTATACGCCTGGGCGTCGCTCGGGCGCGCACAGCTTTCGCTGGGAGAGGGCGAGGCGGCGATGGACAGCTACGCTCAAGCGGCGAAGCTTGCGCCCGACGACGCGCGCGTATGGAGCGACCTGGCGGCCGCCGCCCGAGCGGCCGGGAGCCTCGGGCGCGCCGCAGCGGCGGCCCGCAAGGCCGCCAACCTCGCGCCCGACGACGCCGATGCCCACAACCGCCTCGCCGGGCTGCTGCGCGAGCTGCACCGGGTCTCGGGCAGGCGCGAGCACCTCGACGGAGCGGTCGCGGCGTGGCGCGAGAGCCTGCGGATCGATCCCGACCAGCCCGACGTCGCGCGGAACGTGGAGACCTACTCCGCTCCCTGATCAGCCCAGCGTTTCCACGACGACCGGCGCGGTCAGTCCGTGGTCGTTGAGGTAGTAGTCGAACCGCCAGTTGCCGTTGCCGGGGTCGAACTCGCCCGGCCCGGTCCAGCCGCGCCAGGGCGTGTGCAGCGGCCCGAACGTATTGTGACGGCCGCCGATGACCTCGACGATGACTTGATTCTCGCCGTCTTTCAGAGCGTCGGTCACGTCGGCGGCGAACGGCGCCCACGGCAGGGCAAATGACTCGCCGTTTACGTGGATCACCGCACAGGTGCATTTGACGCCCGGCAGCGCGATCCGCATCCGCTTGCCGTCGCCGGGCGATTTCACGGTCAGGCGATACCGCACCCCGGCCGTATAGAAGTCCAGTCCCTGACCGACCCACGAGCCCAGTTCCAGCCGCTCGAGCGGGGCGACAAGCGTCATTGCGCCCGGCGCCTGCGGGCCGTCGTCGCGCGTCGCGACGCCGAACTCGCCCAGCAGGTACATGTCCTCGATCTCCATGTTCGGGCGGTAGTTGAAGTCCAGCAGGATATCATTGTCGCCGGCCTGGATCAGGTCGGTGACGTCGACAGTCTCGATGTCCTCGTCGACCCACCAGCCGTCCGGCTCGCCGAGCGGCTTGCCGTTGACGGTGACGGTGTAATCCTCCGGGTTCTCCAGCGCCAGGACGCACTTCGACGGGACGTCGGTGACGTGGAAGCTCCACTTGAGCTGCACGGGTCCCCGCTCGGCCGTGTCGACCGTGCCCTTGGCGTAGAGGTACCAGGGCTGATGCTCGCGCCCGAACCGCGTGCCGAGCCCGAATTTCGCGCGGATCTCGCTGTCCGCCTGGAGGACGGGCATCGGCTCGGAGAACTCGGCGGCGTCGCCGAACTTCATGCGGCAGTAGTCCAGCGGAAGCGTGTTGGGCTCGGTGCGCTCGATCTCGAACGGCCCGGAGATTTCGGCCCGGTCCGTGATTTCTGTCTCAGCCGGCGAGTCGGCGGCGTCGGGCACGTCGAGCCCGACGCTCACCACGGCCGATCCGGTCGGCGGGAGACAGACGGAGAACGTCGTCGCGCCGTCGTCGCCCTCGCTCGCCAGGCGTGTCCGTTCGCCCGTGAGGCAGTCCCAGAGCACCGCCGGGCCGCCGCCGAGCAGTCGGACGTCGACAACGTGCGTCGCCTCGCGGTCGTGGGAGGCGAGGAAGAGCACCTGCCCGTCGCCGATCTTTCGCAGCATGGTCCAGACGGCCGGATCCTCGGCCGCCCCGGACCGGACCGACACGCGCCGCCGCTCCAGCAGCTTCTCGACGGCGGGGACGTACTCGTCCGCTTCGGCGGCGCACGTGTCGGCCGCGTCGACGAGCTTCGACGCGTCCTCGCTGTCCTCGGCGTCGACCTTCGTCGGCGTGCGCCCGACGAACAGCACCTTCCCGCCGGACTTGAGGAGCTTGTTGAGCAGCTTGACCGTCTCCTGCCGCAGCGTCACGGCCGGGGGTACGACGACCAGGCGATAGGTCATCTCGCCGACGGTCAGCTCTCCGCCGGACGCCTTGGCGTGGGAGGCGAGGAGCGACTCGTCGCCGTAGTCCCAGTCGAGATGATGGTCCAGGAGCGTCCGCGAGATCTCGATGAGCTGCTCGTTGAGCTCGTTCATCAACTCTTCGTTATAGGCCCCCCAGCCGCTCTCGACCGTGTGGAGCACCAGCACGTCGCGAAGCGGCTTGCCCTCGGTGAGCATGAAGCTCAGGCGGGCGAAGTAGTCCTCGACGCGATCGTAGTACGTCCACCACGGGCTGTGGGCGAAGATGCTGGCCGGGTAGTCGCGCTTCGCGCCGCCGGCGAGGCTGTAGTGGGTCAGGTGCGGGCAGCGGAAGTTGACGCCGAGGGCGAACTGCCAGTCGCCGACGAACTTGTGCCCCTCGAGCGGCCAGTCCCAGCCGGTGCATCCGTACAGTTCGCTGAGCACGCGCTCGCGCCCGAGCTGGGCGGCGACGGAGCTGCACTGCTTGGCGGTCGTCAGCTCGCGGATCTGGTCGGTGAGGATGTCGATGCCCGGCCATTGCATGTGCTCGTAGTGCGGCATGGCGGCGCCGATGACGCGGATCTGGCTGCCGAGCGTCTCTTCGGCGAGCATGTGCCCGGTGAGCGCTATGTCGTGCTTGCCGCACCAGCGCCCGATCTGGGCGGAGAAATTCTCGACGAACAGCTCGGTGACGGTTCGGTAGAAGTCGTGGCGAACCTTCGAGAAGCCGTCCGGCGTCGGGCAGACCACCTCGGGCAGACGGTCGCGGACGTCGTACCCGCGGCGCTTGATGAACTCGCGCGGCAGCACGTCGGTCCACGGCAGGTTCACGCCGCCCCCGCCGCCGTGGTTGTAGTTGGGCTCGTCGGTGAAGATCGCCGGGATCAGCGAGCCGAAGTCCTTCCCGCAGCGGTCGGCGTAGGCCTGGTGTGTGACGTGGATGAACTCCGCGACGGCGTCGGCGTTCATCGTGTCGAGATACCCGCCGTCGTTGAACCATCCGCTGGTCGGGTAGACGTGAACGTCGCAGGAGAGCACCTTTCGGCCGCCGGCCTCGGAGGCGTCGGAGATCGCCTCGTACTCCCGCAGCGCGCCGCTTTCGTCCAGCTCGACGGCGAACATCGCCACGTGCTCGCCGCCTTCGGGCTGTTCGTCCGGCGGGGCGGCGACGCAATGCTTCTGGCGGTACTCGACGTGCGGGCGGGTCACCACCCCCCCCGCGGCGCCGCTCGGCCAGCGGTCCTCGTCGTAGAGATACGCCTTCATGTCCAGCTCGCGGGCCTTCTCCACGCAGGCGGCGATGCACGTCCACCACTCCTCCGAGAGGTACGGCGTCTTGAGCCCGTAACGGGAGTGCATGAAGAACCCGCCCATCCCGGCGGAGTGCATGCTCTCGATCGCCCGCTGCAGGCGGTCGGGGTCGAGCTCGCTGTTCCACGACCAGAACGGGGCGCTGCGGTAGATGCTCGGCGGGCTGGACCACGCAGCTTCCAACGAGGCGGACTTGCTCATGGGGCGACTCCTGAAGATCGACGCCCCGGCGTCGGCCGGGGCTTGAACTCGGGGGGAGATTCTCGCACAGCGGCGGGCGCTGTCAATGAAGGAAAACGCGAAAGCCACCGGCCTGCCGGTCGGCCATGGCGAGGGATTCGCGGAGCGGGCTGACACCCGCCCGGTCGTTCATGGCAGTGAACGGGCGTTCCGGGCGTGTCACAATTCACCCGTTCCGACGCGCGCTCTGCCTCCCGGCCAGACCGATCCGACCTGACGGTGAGAGTAGGCAATAAGGCTTGACCCGCCCGGCCGCGCCGCGTAATATACCAATCGTTGACTACCCGCGCCGATGCGGGTGGGCGGCATATGCCCCCATCGTCTAGTGGCCTAGGATATCAGGTTCTCATCCTGGAGACAGGGGTTCGAGTCCCCTTGGGGGTATCCGGTGCAACCTCCTGCTTTTGCAGGGGGTTGTGTTTTTGCGCTCCGAACCGGCTTCTTGCTTGGAAGCAGCGGCGAGCCGGGTAGAGAGATCGGGCTCAGGCGGGTTCGGCTCACGGGTCTTCGGCCGGTGAGGGCTCTTCGACCGGCTTGATGTCGAAATCGCGTCGCAGGGCGCGCTCGCCTCGCGTCAGGAGCTGCACGTGATATTCGCCCGTGCCGCCCTCCCGCGCCAGGTCGCGTGGCGAGAAGACGAACTCGCGCGAGCCCTCGCCGGCCGTCCAGGTGAACTCGCGGGAGGCGAGCACCTCCTCTCGGTCGTCCGTCTCGCGTGTGATCTCCAGCGTGAAGGCGTTGCGGTCGGCGGCGTCGGGCAGGCGGACTGCGACGACCATTTCATCCTCGTCGGCCGTAAAGGTATCGGCCGAATCCAGGCGGTCGTGCGGGCCCGGGCGGGCGATGACCAGCGTTTCGTCCGGGTCGACTTCCACCTCGATCGGAACCACCGCAAACTGCCACAGGAGTTCGTCGTTGACGCCCTCCGCCGCCCGGCGCATGAGCGTGCGCGCCCGCTCCGGCGGGCCGACGCCCTCGGCAAACGCCGCCGCCTCGATGCTCGTCGGCGTCCGGTGCAGCACGCGCCCGTCGGGTACGCGGACCATCTCGACCCGTACGGAGATCGCCGCCTCGCGTCCCGCGTACCGCCGGGGGTAGTCGTCGTAGTACGGATCGTAGAACGGATCGCGATAATGCCGCCGGCCGTACGGATAGCCGCGATAGGCGTAGGACGCCCCCGGGTATCCGAATCCGACGTGGTGGCGCCGCACGGGGGGATAGGCCCATCCCGACCAGGTTCGCACCCGCACGCTGACGCTGCCGGTCAGGACGGCGTCGACGTCGCGCAGCTCCCCCGCGGCCGCCGCGAGTCGCTCCGGATCGTCGCGCGCCGGGTCCGCAGCGTCCGCGCCGAGTCGGTCGGCGAGTTCGTCCGGTCCGATGACGTCGTACGTCCCGTTGCGCGCGAGGGCGTCGGCGAACAGGAGGGTCACCCGCCGGGCCGTCTCGCGATCGGCCGAGGCGGCCTCGAACGGCGTGACGGCGACACGGTCCAGCTCGGGCGTGTAGAAATCCGGGTAGTGCAGCAAACCGAGCGTCTTCGTGCACCCGGCCGCCGAAAAGGCCGTCGCGACCGCGGCGAGACACGCAGTGAAGAGGCGGTGACAGCGATCCATGTTTACTCCGATCCGCGCTGCACTATAATTCTACCCGACGGCCCGAAGACGGCCAGAGACTGTCGAAGGGCCTGCCGGAGACATCCGATGGACGAACGAGCCTACCGCAACCTGCGAAACGTGATCGTGTTCTCACTCGTCGACGGCGACTTCGATGAGGCGGAGAAGCGGTTCATCCACGAGCTGCGCGTCCGCCTCGGCATCGACGAACGGCGTTTCGACGAGCTCTGCCGGGAGCTTCGCAACGACCGCAGCAAGCTGACGCTTCCTCGCGACCCGGCCGAGGCGCGGGAGTCCATCGAACTGCTCCGCCAGACCGCCGAAGCCGACGGACGCCTGGACGAGCGCGAGCTGGCGCTGCTCAAGCGCCTCGTGGACCACGCCGGTCTCGACGAGACCGTCAGCGCCGGCATCCTCAGTGAACAGACGGGCGGGCCCGACGAATTCGAAATCTCGAACATGGTCGAGGATATCTACGAGCACTTCCACGAGTGGACCGACGAGCAGCGCCGCGCGAAGGTGGGCGAGATCGCCGCCGTCGGGCGGACCGCCGTCATGCCGCTGCTCCGCGTGCTCGAGAGCTACCGCGTCCCCCGCGACATGCCGAACGCCATGGGGATCAAGACCCTCATCGCCGAGCAGCTCGGGCGGCTGGGCGACAAACGGGCCGTCTACTACCTCGCCCAGCAGGTGTGCCTCGCCGACGGCGACGACGAGTGCTCCTCGCCGGCCCTGCGCGAGGCGGCGGCGGAATCCATCGGGACCATCGTGGGGGCCGTCTTCGGCCGCGATCCGCAGAGCGTCCAGGCCGTGAGGGAATGGTGGCGCGGCGAAGGCCGGGCCGAGTACAACACGCTCGCGTACTGAATGCCGCGCCTGCTCACTTCCTGTACCGCCGGTAGTCGATGTCGAGCTGCTTGACCTTGTAGCCGATAATCCGCGGCGTCGAGCCGAGGTCCCTCGCGGCGGCCGAGAGATTTCCGTTCGTCCGCTTCAGGGCGTCGACGATCACGTCCCGCTCGTAGAGCTCGACCCGCTCCTTGAGCGTTCCGGCGCCGACGGTCTCGGACATCTCCGACGTCTGCAGCGTGGGCGGCAGGTGATGGCCGTGGATGACGTCGTCGGTGCTCAGCA
>CAZADC010000003.1:9071-37105 GCA_964483755.1 uncultured Planctomycetaceae bacterium
AGGTCGTCGACGGTGACGGTCCGCCCGCGGCACAGCAGCACCGCCCGCTCGATGCAGTTCTCCAGTTCGCGGACGTTGCCCGGCCAGTGGTAGGCGACCATCATGTTGATCGCGGGCGTGGAGATCCGCCGCACGTCCTTGTCCATACGCCGGGCGTAGCGCTCGACGAAAGCGTCGGCGAGCAGCAGGATGTCGTCCCGACGCTCCCGCAGCGGCGGCAGGAACACAGGGAAGACGTTCACCCGGTAGTACAGGTCCTGGCGGAACTCGCCGGTCTCGACCATCTGCTCGAGGTTGCGGTTCGTCGCGGCCATGATCCGCACGTTCGCCTTGCGCGTCTCGTTGCTCCCGACCGGCTCGTACTCGCGCTCCTGCAGCACGCGAAGCAGCTTGACCTGCGTCGCCGGCGAGAAGTCGCCGATCTCGTCGAGAAACAGCGTGCCTCCCTCGGCCTGGTCGATGCGTCCCTGGCGGTCCTGCGTCGCGCCGGTGAAGGCGCCCTGCGTGTGCCCGAACAGCTCGCTCTCCAGCAGGTTTTCGCTGAGGGCTGCGCAGTTGACCTTCACGAACGGTCCCTTCGCCCGCGGCCCGGCGTAATGGATCGCGTGGGCGACGAGCTCCTTGCCCGTGCCGGACTCGCCGCGAATCAGCACCGTGGTGTCGGAGGGGGCGACCTGGTGAATCGCCTGGTAGACCGCGCGCATCGCCCCGGAGTTGCCGATGATGTTCTCCGGACGGAACCGGTCCTCCAGCTCCGTCCGCAGGCGCAGGTTCTCCTCCTCGAGGCTCTGGCGCTCCGCGTCCATGAGACGGCGCGACTTGACGTCGTTGGCGATCATGCCCGCGACGATCGTCAGCACCCGCACGGCCTCGTCGAGCAGGGCGGACTCGTCGTACGTCCGGTCGGCCGACAGGGCGCCGACGACCTCGTTGCCGATCTCGATCGGCACGCAAATGAAGCTCAGCTCCTCGTCGGCGGCGTCGCGCCGCTTGTGCAGGCGATCGAGGAACTCCGGCTCCTCGGAGACCTTCGGCACGACGGCGGGCTCGCCGGTCTGGACGACGCGCCCGGTGACGCCCTCGCCCATCCGGTATCGCACGCTGCGGCGGTGCGATTCCGAGAGGTTATGGGCCACCTCGATGCTCAGCTCCCGCTCGTCGGGGCTGACGAGGATGATCGCCCCGCGGTGCATGCCGAGGTCCTGATCCAGCACGTCGAGCACCTCCGCGAACACTTGCCGCTGCCGCGAGCCGGTCGCGAGAATCTGACTGATGCGATACAGGGCGCTGAGCTCGCGATCATACCGCTGGTCGTGCGGCAGGCGGGTGTGCTTGCTACCGTCGCGGTGCGGGGTGCCTGGTGTCTGCGACCGGTCCGGCTCCATTCTGGTTCTCCTTCTATCATCAAGCCGCATTCCTGTCGTGATCCGATTGTTGACAACATATATGTAACATAGAATAGCATATGGAACAAGACTGTAGCACATAGGTTATTTCTGCCCGGATCGCGATTAACTGTAAGTCTCTTTGCTGAAATATCTTAATGGAACACGCAATCGTGTGGCACAGCCTGTGCTAATGCCTCCGTGCGATGCATTGGCGGCAGCGAGGCCCGCGTGAACCGGCCGCTGGAACCTGAGGATTTGTCAGAAGCGTTCAAGAAGGAGACTTCGCCGTGAGAACCCCCCGAACATGGATCACCTGGCTGGCAGGCGTGCTGATCGGACTTCCCCTCGCCTCGGTCGCCCTCGCCGGCGACGACGCGAACACGTACCTCGCCGCCCTCGAAGAGACGGCCGAGAAGACGGTTCTCGCCGAGGACGCCCCCGAGCCGCCCCAATGGGAAAAGCCCGTGCCGATCAGCTTCCTGGTCGACTACACGGTGGTGAGCGATTACATCTTCCGGGGCGTCAACTTCAGCGAGTACAGCGGCGAGGGGCGCGAGAAGCTCAATCACATGCTGACGGCCGGCGTCGAGTACGATACGGGCGACTTCGGCGCGATCGGGTTCTCCTCGTGGTTCGAGTGGTACGCCGGGCAGGAATCGCTCGACCCGGCGTCCGACGGGAACCTCCAGGAGGTCGACTACGTCGTCTACTGGAGCTATGACATGTCGGCCTTGTCCGGGTCGCTGCCCGTGAGCGTCGAGATCGGCTGGATCGCCTACACCTTCCCGCAGGCCACCGGCGACGCCTACTACACGAATGAGTGGTACGTTTCGCTCGGGCTGGACGACAGCTCGCTGTTCGGCACGGAGAGCCCGGTGCTGAGCCCGTCCTTCTCGTACTACATCGACGTGGATGACATCAAGGGAAGCTGGATGGAATTCGGCGTCAGTCACGACTTCGCGCTCGCCGAGATGGGCATGGACGCCACGCCCGTGCTCAAGGACATCACCGTGACGCCGTCGCTGGTGCTGGGCGTGGACCACCGATATATCGACAACGCGACGCGCCTGGCGAATCTGCTGTACGGGCTGGCGGTGAGCTACGACCTGTCCGGCGCGCTGGACATCCCGGACGAGTACGGCTCGATGAGCATCACCGGGTTCCTCAACTACTCCCAGCCGCTGAGCGACAAGCTTCGGGAGATCGCCCTGGACGACGAGTTCTACGGCGGCGTGTCGTTCACGTACGAGTGGTGACCGCCCGAGCGGGACAACCGCGCCGAGCGGCATACCGTCCCGACGGGAAGGTCTGAACCGCCCTTTCAGACGCCCCTCGGCGCCCCGTAAGAGGCCGTTCAACAGGACCCGTCCGGACGATCCGGGCGGGTCCCGCCCTGTGCCGCCGGGTCAGTCGAGACGTTCGACGTAGACGTAGTATGCTCCGCGCTCGTCGCCGTCTTCGTCGATGAACCAGGCGTCGAGCGTCGTCTTGCCGGCCGGCTCGAGCGGCAGGTCGAATGCGACCTCCCGTTGCCCCGGCGCTACGGTCGTGATCACGCACGTGTCGCCCACCACCAGCCGGGCGCGGACCGGCCGGACGGCCCGCCCGGTGGTGTCAGGGCGCGCATAGATATGCCGCCGGGCCTCCTCGTCCGAGCAGGCGGCGTCGAGCGGGAGGTCGAGCTCGTCCGGCCAGCGGCGCAGGCGGAAGCGGTACTCTCCCGCGCGAGCGATCTCCACGGTCCACCGTCCGCAGCTCCTCTGCGCTTCGACGACGTGCGTCTGGTGCCACGCGACGTCGCCCATCACGTCCATCGCGTCGAGACGCGTCGGGTTCTCCGCGTCGTCGCCGAGGACGATCGGGGAATACTTGGCCATCTTCGGCGCCACGCCGGCGTGCCAGTCCTCGAACGCGGCCCGCAGGCGTTCGACCTCGTCCGGGTGATCGCCGGCCACGTCGTTGTGCTGACCGGGGTCGGCCTTGACGTCGTACAGCTCGGCGCCGCCGATCAGCCGCCAGCGCCGCGTCATCGCCGCGCCCGTCCACTTCGGCGGCGGGTCGGTTCCCTGGTGATTCTTCAGGAAGTGCACGCGATCGTCCGGCAGCGCCTCGGCCCGGCCGAGCAGGAGGTCCGCCACGCTCGTGCCGTCGAAATCGGCGTCCGCCGGGGCCGGCAGGTCGCACAACTCGATGAAGGTCGGCAGCAGGTCGACGTCCAAGGCCATCTCGCCGACGTCCCGCCCGCCGGTCATGTCTCCCCCCGGCCAGCGGCAGAAGAACGGCACGCGGTGCCCGCCGTCGTAGAAACTGCCCTTCATCCCCCGCATCCCGGCGTTGTACCCGCGCTGCTCATGCCCTGTCGCGTCGAGGACGGCCGCGCCGGACGAGCCGTTGTCGGTCATGAAAATGAGGATCGTGTCGTCGGCGATTCCCAGCTCGTCGAGCTTCGCGCGCAGGCGCCCGAAGTTCTCGTCGATGTTCGTGATCATCCCGTAGAAGGCGGGCTCGACCACGTCCGGGTTGTCCGCGTACAGCCGTCGGTACCGCTCGGCGACAAGGTACGGGCTGTGCGGCGCGTTCGTCGCGAGGTAGCAGAAGAACGGCTCGTCGGCGACGGATTCGATCCACCGCATCGCCTGGTCGAACCACACGTCGGTGCAGTAGCCCTCGTGCGCGACGGGGCGTCCGTTGTGAAAGTACGTGTCGTCGAAGTAGTTGTTGCCCCAGAAGTCCGGCGTCTGTCCCACGCCTCCGCCCTTGTGGGCGACGACGTGCTGGAACCCGCGATCCTGCGGGCGGTAGGGGTAGTTGTCGCCGAGATGCCACTTGCCGAACATGCCCGTTCGGTACCCCCCGGCCGCGAAGAGGTCGGCCATCGTCGTCTCGTCGCGGTTCAGCAGCGACCGCCCCCACGTGGTCGCCCAAGCGCCGTTGCGGGCGGGGCGATGCCCGGTCATGATCGCGCCCCGCGTCGGCGTACACAGCGGCTGGACGTGGAAGTCCTCGCAGCGGACGGCGTCGGCGGCGAAGGCGTCGATGTTCGGCGTCTGAATCCACGGGTTGCCGGTGCAGGCGAGATCGGCGTAGCCCTGGTCGTCGGTGATGACGAGTACGACGTTGGGACGGCGGTCGGCTGCCATGAGGGGGGTCCTTCCTTGTGCGGGTTGTCGGCCCTGAACGGTGCGGATGCTACGCGTCCGGCGGGCACGGATCAACGTCGCCTTCCGGCATTCCCCGGCGCCTTTCCCTATAATCACGGGCGATGAAGATACTCGTCACGGCCGACCTGCACTATGACATCCCTCGCTCCCGCGGGCCCGCGGAGCAGCTCGCGACGAGGGTGGTGCGCACCGGCGGCGACGCGCTGGTGCTCGTGGGCGACTCGGCCGGGGCGAACCTGGACGTGCTGCGCGAGTGCCTGCGCCTGTTTGAGGGCTTCGGCGGGTTGAAGCTGCTGGTCCCGGGCAATCACTGCCTGTGGCGGCGGCCGGGCGAGGACTCCATCGAGCGGTACGAGCGCCTGATCCCGCAGGCCGCCCGAGAGGAAGGCTTCACCGTGCTGGACCACGAGCCCGTGGCGCTCGGCGAGGTGGGGCTTGTCGGGTCGGTCGGCTGGTACGACTACTCCTTCCGCGACAAGTCGCTCGGCATCCCGCTGCCGTTCTACGCGGCGAAAGTCGCGCCCGGCGCGGCCGCGTACTACCGCGAGGAGTACGAGCAGCTCCTCGCCGACCACGCCGACGAACTGGACGAGGCGCACTGGGAGATGTTCAGCCGCTGGATGGACGGGCGGCACGTGCGGCTGAACATGAGCGACGAAGAGTTCGTTGAGCGGCTGGCGCGGAAGCTTTCGAGTCAGCTCGCGGAGGTCGCCCCGCGCGTCGGGCGGATCGCCGCATTCCTTCACCACCTCCCATTTGCCGAGCTGGTTCCGGCGAACCGCCCGACGCGGTTCGCCTTCGCGGCGGCCTATATGGGCGCCGACCGGCTCGGGCAGGTGCTGCTGGACTGTCCGAAGGTCACGCACGTATATTGCGGGCACTCGCACTGGCGGGCCGACCGCCGCGTCGGGCGGATCCGGGTCGTTAACGTCGGCAGCACCTATACCGAGAAGCGACTGGAGGTGGCTGAGCTGTGAGACCACATCGCGCAAGACGTCCCGGCCTCGCCCTGCTCGCTCTGTCGACGGCTCTCGTGTTGGTGACGGCGGGTGCGGCGAGCGGCATCGATCCCGACGACCCGCGCGTGACGCCCGTGGTGAAGGCCTATCTCGCCGCCCGCCCGGCGGTGGTGAACATCTCCGCCCGTCGGGTGACCACGGCGCGGCGCGGGCTGTTCGGCGGGTTCGGTGACGATCCGTTCGAGCACTTCCTGCCGTCGCCGCTGCGCCGGCGCGTGGCGGTGCGGAGTCTCGGCAGCGGCGTGGTGATCCACTCGGACGGGTACGTGGTGACCAACGCGCACGTGGTCGCGCGGGCGCAGGAAATCACCGTCACGATGTCCGACGGACAGAAGCACCCCGCACGGCAGATCAGCGCCGACCCGTCGCACGACCTGGCCGTCCTGAAGGTCGATCCGCCGGAGGGGAAAGCCATGGAGCGCCTGCGCCTCGGGCGCAGCGACGACCTGCTCGTCGGCGAGACGACCATCGCCGTCGGCAACCCGCTCGGGCTGGCCAACAGCGTCACGACCGGCGTCGTCAGCGCCACCGATCGCAAGCTCGAGCTCAGCGGCGACCTGACCTACGAGGGGCTCATCCAGACCGACGCGCCGATCAACCCGGGCAACAGCGGCGGGCCGCTGCTGAACATCAAGGGCGAGCTGATCGGCATCAACACGGCCATCCGCGCCGACGCGCAGAACATCGGCTTCGCCGTACCGATCGACGCGCTGGCCGCCCAGCTTCCCGAGCTGCTGGATTTCGAGCGGATCAACCGCATCGTATTCGGTGCGACCGTTCGCCAGCGCCGCGACGAGCAGGGCGACGACGAGCTGATCGTCTCGGTCGTCCGCGAGGGCACGCCCGCCGCAGAGGCCGGCCTGACGGCAGGGGATCGAATCCTCCAGCTCGACGACAGGCCCGTCAGCCAGGTGCCCGAATTCGTCTGTCCGATGATGGGGCTCGAGCCGGACGATACCGTGACGCTGGTCTGGTCTCGCGAAGGCGACCGCCACCGGGCCGAGGTGACTCTCGCCGCCAGGCCCGCACCGGACGCGGCAGGGCTCGCCGCCAGGCTGCTCGGCGTTCGCCTCCGCCCGGTCACGCCCGAGACGGCCCGGGAGCTCAACCTGGCCGTCGACGCCGGACTGGTCGTCACCGAGGTCCGTCGCGACGGACCGGCCGACGGACTGGGCATGCGCCCGCGCGACGTGCTGTTCCAGGTCGGGCGGCTGTTCGTCAAGGACATGGACGATCTGGGCATGGTTCTGGAGGACGTCGAGCCCGGTGATCGCCTCCGCCTCGGCGTGGCCCGCGGCAGCGTGCGCGTGTGGGTGACGGCCGTCGCCGGCGGCGAGGCCCCGCGCCCCCGCGACGAGGAGCCCGAGGACACCCCCCAAGGACAGCGCATATGAAGATCGTTATTGCTCCGGACTCGTTCAAGGAGTGCCTCTCGGCCGCCGACGTCGCCGCCGCCATCGCGGCGGGCGCGCTCGAGGCCGCGGCCGACGCCACGATGGACCTGTGCCCGATGGCGGACGGAGGCGAGGGCACGGTGGACGCGATGGTCGCCGCCACCGGCGGGCGTTTCCTGCACACGGACGTGTTCGGCCCGCTCGGCCAGCCGATGCGGGCGCGGTTCGGCATGCTGGGGACTTCGGGCGGGCCGTCGCTGCCGGGCGCCGTCGGCGTCGAGGCCGCCATCGCCCGGCGCGAGGGCGAGCAGACCGTCTGCAGCGACACCGCCGTCGTCGAGATGGCCGCGGCGTCCGGGCTGGCGCTCACGCCCCCGGAGACGCGCGACCCGACCCGCACGACGACCTACGGCACCGGGCAGCTCATCCTCGCCGCCCTCGACGCCGGAGCGCGGGAGGTCATCGTCGGCATCGGCGGATCCGCAACCGTCGACGGCGGCGCCGGATGCGCCCAGGCGCTCGGCGTGGAGCTCCTCGACGCCGACGGCGAGCCCTGCGTCTGCGGCCTGGCGGGCGGAGGGTTGCGCGACGTCGCGGGCATCGACCTCGGCGGGCGGGACGACCGCATCGCCGACACGCGAATCCGCGTCGCGTGCGACGTGACGAATCCGCTGCTCGGCGCGAACGGGGCGGCGCGGGTGTACGCCCCGCAGAAGGGCGCCACGCCCGAGGTCGCCGCCGAGCTGGACGAGGCGCTGGCGCATCTGGCGCGGATGATCCGCGAGCAGCTCGGCGCGGACGTTGCCGACCTGGCGGGCGCCGGGGCGGCCGGGGGACTCGGCGCCGGGCTGGTCGCCTTCGCCGGAGCCCAACTGGAGAGAGGCGTCGAGCTGATCGCCGACGCCGTGGACCTCAGGCGCCGCCTCGCCGGCGCCGACCTCTGCATCACCGGCGAGGGGATGCTCGATGCGAGCAGCGATTCGGGCAAGACGACCGTCGGCGTCGCGGCGCTGGCCGCCCAACTCGGCGTGCCGACGATCTGCCTCTGCGGCCGGGCCGACGATGATGCGCCCCGACAGCACTTCGCGGCCGTGTGGGAGCTCGCCGGCGACGGGGTGAGCGTCCGCCAGGCCATCGCCCGCGCCGACGAGCTGCTGCGCCTTCGGACAGCCGCCGCCGTCCGCCGCTTCGCCGGCGCCGGTGCGCCGTAGGGCGCGCAGCCGGCGTTGTTTCGGCTGCACGCGCGACGGGGCGTCGCACGGCTTGCCGCGGCAGCACGCGGGGAATGCTGACGGTCGTGCGGCGCTTGACAACGTCGCCGCGAAGGGGTCTTCTCTGGGCGGTTCACAGACGAAAGGGGCACACGTGGCGCCGGCGCAGTTCAACCCAGCGATCCTCTTCGTCCTCTTCGCGGCGCTCGTCGTCGTGGTCGCGATCATCGGACACCTCATGCGCGAGCGGCGGCGCAAGGAGCTCCGCGCCTGGGCGCATTCGCGCGGGCTGAGCTTCGACTCGTCGAAGGACCGGTCGCTCGACAACCGCTACCCCGCGTTCAAGTGCCTTCGACACGGTTCGTCGCGCTACGCGTACAACCGCATGACCGGCGACCGGAACGGGCGCCGGATCCTGGCGTTCGACTACCACTACGTCACCGGCAGCGGCAAGAATCGCAGCCATCACCACTTCTCGGCCGTCATTGTGCACAGCCCGTTGCCGCTCAAGCCGCTGATCATCCGCCCGGAAGGCGTGTTCGACCGCATGGCGGGCTTCTTCGGCTTCGACGACATCGACTTCGAGTCCGCCGAGTTCAGCCGCGAGTTCTACGTCCAGTCCGACGACCGCCGCTGGGCCTACGACGTGCTGCACGCCCAGACAATCCAGTACCTCATGAGCCGCCCGCGCTACGCGATCCAGTTCGACGCCGGGTGCGTCATCGCCAGTCGCAGCCGGCGGTTCACCCCGGCCGAGTTCACCGAGGCGGCGGAGCTGATCGAGGGCCTGCTGGACCGGCTGCCGGATTACGTCCGCCAGGAGCTCGGCGGGAGGAGCGAGGCATGATCGGCGTCTATGTGCTGATCGGCGTGGTCGTCCTGGCGCTGGCCTGGCTGGCGGGCACGTACAACGGGCTGGTCCGCCTGCGTCAGCACTGCCGCGAGAGCTGGTCCGACGTGGACGCCGAGCTCAAGCGGCGCTACAACCTGATTCCGAACCTCGTCGCGACGGTCAAGGGCTACGCCCGCCACGAACGGGAGACGCTGGAGCGCGTCATCGCCGCCCGCAACCACGCGCTGCACTCGGCCGGGTCGCCGGCCAGCCAGGCGCGGGACGAGAACATGCTCGTCGGCGCCCTGCGCCAGCTGTTCGCGCTGGCGGAGGGCTATCCCGAGCTCAAGGCCAGCGGGCACTTCCTGGAGCTCCAGCGGGAGCTGGCGAACACGGCCGATCGCATCCAGGCCGCCCGGCGGTTTTATAACGCCAACGTCCGCGACCTGAACACGCGGGTGCAGACGTTCCCGTCGAACCTCGTCGCCTCGATGCTGGGTTTCACCGAGCAGGAGTTCTTTGAGGTGGAGGACGCCGGCGTCCGCGCCGCCCCGGTCGTCGAGATGGGAAACACGCCTGAATAGGCGCCGAGCAAGGCCTGCGGTGCCGGCGCGGGGTTGACGAGGGTTGCGTGGTTGATGTGCTCCTTCTGGATGCTTCTTGTGCGGTTGCTTCTTCTGCCGCTGCTTCTTCCCCTGTTGCCTGTTGCCTATTGCCTGCTGTCCGCCTCCCCCGCCACTTCCACGGTCGCCGGGTGGTCGTAGCGTCCGGGCAGGACGAACAGCAGCGATCCGTCGTCGGCCACGCCGAGGCGGCGGATGGAGAGTCCCTCGCTGTTGACGGCCGGCGGATCGTCCGTGCGGAACCCGCCCCGCACGCGGAACACCGGGTCCAGCAGGCCCTCGGAGGGGGGGACGAGCTCGAAGCGGCAGTTGGCGACCGACCCGGTCCGCGACGCCGTCACGACGTAGCAGCCCTCGGATTCGTCGAACCCGTCGCGCCCGATGCCGCCGATCGCCTGCTCGCGGGCGTCGGGCCCGAGCAGCAGACGGACGCGACCCGGCTCCAGGAAGTTCGACAGCATCGTGGTCCGGCGCATGTCGTTCGCCGCCCGGCCGAAGCGCCATCGCGAGACCGGGCCGGCGTAGCCGTCCACGTGCAGCGCGTCGGTGACGCCGTGTCCCGCCAGCGCCACCGGCTCGCCGAACCGCAGGCGCAGCGAGCCGATCTCCTCTCCGCCGGCGTTGTTGAGCTCGACGGCCGTCACCCACCGCCCGTCGGCGTAGAAGGTGTGCTCCCACGCGATCCGCCGCACGGCCAGCGACGCCCACTCGCCGGCGCGTCTCGGGAAGAACCACGTGTTCGCCAGGCGGACGCGGACGGGGTTGATCTCCAGCAGCTCGATCCGCCCGATCCGCCGCGTGCCCAGCCGCCGAAGATCTTCGCCGGCGTCGGGCAGCGCTTCGCCCGGCGCGGCGAGCTGCACGATCGTCTGGTCGCGTCCGGCCCGCCAGAGCCCGTCTGCGTTCAGGGCGAAGCGGATGGGATTCTCGCGTCCGGGCAGATCGATCTCGTAGTCCAGGGCGGCCTTTCGGATCGTGACGCCCCGCGGGGCGCCCGGAATCTCCCGGCGGTTGTCGATGAGCATGACGTCGTCGACGTGCAGGCGCATCGGCGCGCCGGCGTCGGTGAAGGCGAGGCGGATATCCTCGACGTCCCTCGGATCGAAGCCGGGCCCTCCCTCGGCCGGGGCGCGGACGTCGACGAGCACCGTGTTCCACCCGGGCTCGACGAGCGTCGGATGCGACTGCCACCGCCCCGTGTCGCTGACGAGCGTCACGCGGAGATCGTCGCGGATCGTCTGGCTGTGCAGGGCGATTGACAGGAGCGCATACCCGCCGAGGCTGCCGAAATACGGTGTCCGGAAGACGAGCTCGGCGCCGGGCGGCAGATCGACGGCCAGGGCGCCGGCGCCGGTCCGCGTGATGTTGACCACGAAGCGCAGGGCGTCGTCGCCGGCGGGCGGATCGATCGCGAAGTGCCGCACCTGCCGATGCCCGGGCGGGGCGTCGGGGGCGTTTTCGAAGTCGGCCAGGGAGACGAATCGCCGCGTGACGGTCTCGGGATAGGCGCGGGCCTGCTGGACGGGCAGCGGATCCACGCGCGGTCCCGACGCCCGGTCCGGCTCGTCCGGCGTCGAGGGCTCGGATGCGGTACACCCGGCCAGCGCCGCGGCCGTCAGGAGGATCGCGACGCATCGCCGGATGTGCGCGACGGCGCGCCCGGCTGCGCCCGGGGGCCGCACCGCTGCGTCCGCTTCACCGATTCGTCCGCGCATCGCTCCGGCAACTCCGCTCGTGCTATTGCTCGTCCGCCACGGCGCCGGCGGTCTTCGCGACCAGAGCCCGGCGGAATCCCATCAGCAGCGGGCTGGCGACGGCGACCGACGAGTAGGTCCCGAACAGGACGCCGACCAGCAGCGCGAAGCTGAAGCCGTGGATGCCCGGCCCGCCCCAGATGTACATGACCAGCAGCACGATCAGCGTCGTGCCCGAGGTCAGCAGCGTCCGCGACAGCGTCTGGTTCACCGACGTGTTGATCACCAGCGGGCTGACCGTCGTCAGCTTGCCGCGGTTCTCGCGGATGCGGTCGAACACGACGATCGTGTCGTTGACCGAGTAGCCGATCACCGTCAGCAGGGCGGCGACCATGGCGATGTCGATCTTGAACGAGTCGATGCCCAGCCAGCCGAGGTACTTGTACGCCCAGCCGGTGGCGGCGACGAGCCCGACGACGATCACGGTGTCGTGGATCAGGCACACCACGGCCGCCAGACCCCAGCGCCAGTTGCCGAACCGGAACCACAGGTATGCGACGATTGCGGCCCAGCTCAGCACCAGGGCGACAATCGCGAGCTGAGCGGCCTGACCGGCGATCGCCGGATCGAAGTTCGTCGCCACGATCGCTTCCTCGCGCTCCAGCGCCGCGGCGACGAGCTCCTCCTCGCGCCGGGCGAACTCGTCCCACGCGCCCTCGCGGTCCAGCGCGTCGGGGTCGCTCGGCGCGACGACGACCGCCGCAGCCGTCCACGTGTCCTCCGGTCCGGGCTCGATGCCGAGCACCTCCGTGCGGTGGAGGAGCTGGCTGGCGAAGTCCGGCTGGAGGCGCATCTCCCGGATGCGCTGCAGCAGCTCGCCGCGCGTCTGGGCGGGCTCGATGTCGCGGAAGACCATCATCACGCCGCCGTCGTAGTCCTGCAGCTCGCCGCGGTAATTGGCGGCCGCCTGCTCGCGGAGCGATTCGTCGATCCTCGTCAGCCCGTCGGCGGCCACCGGCACGTCGATTCCCGGGGCGACGCCTGAGGTTACCAGTTCGTGGTCGAGTCGTACGCGGACCTCCCGCGCGTCGCCGAACGCCTCGCGGATGACTTCGCGGATCCGGCCGAGATCGTTCTCGGTCGTGGAAAGCTGGTAGGAGCCCTCGGGGAGGTTCTCGCGGATTTCCTCGTAGCTCAGCACGCCGTTGCCGTCGGCGTCGACGGCCTTGAAGAAGTCCTCGTCGAGCTCGGGCGCCTCGTCGCGCGAGACGGCGTTGTCGCCGCCGGCGTAGCGGGAGAGGAAATTCGACACGCGGTCCGGATCGGTGAGCGTCTCGACGCGGGCGGTGTCGTGGAGCCTGCGGTAGCCCATCGCCGCCGCTTCCTCGGTGACGAGCCGCCGGACGACGGCGTCGTCGGGCAGCTCGCCGTCGAGCATGGCGTCCTCCTCGAGACGGATCACCACCTGGGTCCCCGAGGAGAACTCGATACCCCAGATGTCCTTGCCCTGCCCGACGAGCGACAGGACGCCGAGGACCACCAGCCCGCCGGAGATCGCCCAGAAGACGTACCGCTTGGCCATCCAGTTGACCTTCGGCACGCCGAGAATCCGCAGCATGCGGATCGGGCGGGTGACGACCCGCCCGTCCAGCAGCGCCTGGAAGACCCAGCGGGTGACCACCAGGGCGGTGAACAGGCTGAACGCCACGCCGAGCCCGAGCGTGATGGCGAAGCCGCGGATTTCTTCCGTGCCGACCCATCCGAGAATCAGACAGGTGATCAGCGTGGTCAGGTTCGCGTCGAAGATCGCGCTGAACGCCCGCTGGTAGGCGTTCTTCAGGGCCATGCGGACGGACTGGCCCTTCTCCTGCTCCTCGCGGAGGCGCTCGAAGATCAGCACGTTGGCGTCCACGGCGATGCCGATGGTCAGGATGATGCCCGCGATGCCCGGCAGCGTGAACACCGCGCTGAGCAGACTCATGCCGCCGAGGATCAGGATGATGTTCAGCAGCAGCGCCACGTCGGCGATCGCCCCGGCCATCAGGTAGTAAATCAGCATGAACGCGGCGACGGCGATCAGCCCGGCGTAGGCCGCCCGGACGCCCCGCTCGCGGTTGACGGCGCCGAGGCTCGGCCCGAAGGTCTCCTCGCGCACCGGGTCCGGGTTCACGCGCGCCGGGAGCGAGCCGGCGCGGAGCGTCCGCACCAGGTCCTGCACCTCGGTGGGCGTGAAGCTTCCGGTGATGATGCCGCGGGAGGAGATCGCCGACTCGATGTTCGCGATCGAGTAGACGGCGTCGTCCAGCAGCACGGCCATCGGTTGACCGATGTGCTGGCTGGTCAGCGAGCCGAACAGGCGGGCGCCGGTGGCGTTCATGGTGAACCCGACGGCCGGCTGGTTCATCCGGTCGCGGTCGGGAAACGCGCTGTCCAGCTCCCATCCGCCGGGCCCGTCGGAGAGCATCGTCCAGGCGTCCCGGTTGTGCAGCAGGACGTAGCGCTGCCCGGCGTAGTCGGTGGTGATGGTGCCGGGGTAGCTCGCCCGGTCCTCGCCGAGGGGGAACCAGAGGTACGGCTGGGCCTGCCGCCGGCCGAACTCGGGACCCTTGTCCTGGATCTGGCGGACGTACCGGTCGATCTCCTGGCGGCCGAGCGTGTTCTCGCCCTGCCCGGTGGTCGGGACGATCCGGAATTCCAGCACGCCGGCCTTGGCGATGAGGCGCTTCAGATCGGCGGGGTCGTCGAGGTACTGGCGCTGCTGGGCCCAGTCCTCGTGGGCGCTGACCAGCCGCTTGATCTGGTCTCCGCGTCCGGGATGGGTGGCGACGATCTCCTCGACGCGCTCGCGGTACTCGGCGTTGCGGCGTCGCGCCTCGGCCTCGCCGACGTCGTTAACCATGCGCGGCGGGACGTAGCGCTCCAGCGTGTTCTGCAGCGTGGGCAGGTCCACGTTGGTCGCCAGGACCGCCCGCACGCCGGCCTCGTAGTCGGCCAGGGCGTTGAGACGGGCCTCCTCGTTGCCGGCCCGACGGGCGGCGACCATCCGGTCGTACGTCTCGGCTAGGTCGGTCAGCAGGTTCGCCAGTTCGGCCTGCCCCCTGGCGAGCTCGGCGATGCGCTCGCTGCGCTGCTCGCCGGCGAGCTGCAGGACCCGGCGGATCTCGCTGCGGCGGATGTTGTCGTTCTCGACGGCCTCGATGGCCCGCAGGTACTCCAGCTTCGCCTCGCGCGAGCCCTCCCGCGCCGCCGGCATGCGGACCTCGAAGCGGTTGCCGCCCACCGGGCGCCACTCGGTGTTGTACAGCCCGCGGGGGTCGATCCGCTCCTTCAGCCGGGCGATGACCTCCTCCACCAGGTCGCCCTCGTCGCGCCCGAACTCGCGCAGGCGGTCCCGCTCAACCTCAAGATCGGCGATCTGCTGGGCGATTTCCGCCTTTCGCTCCTCTGTCTCGGCCTCTCCCAATCGGGCGCGCAGCGCTGCGAGCTGCTCGTCGATGCGGTTCAGCTCGCTGGTCTGCGTGCGGACCTCGAAGGTCAGGCTGTGTCCGCCGCGGAGGTCGATGCCCTGCTTGAGTCCGTTGCCCAGAAAGATGGACCACAGGCAGACGGCCACGACCAGCGCGACGAGAGCGAACTTCAGCGGAAGGTTCTTGGCGTTCATGGTTGTCCTGAACTGAAGGTTTCGGCCCGCGGACGGGCGTTCATGGTCGGCGTATGCAGCGCCGCCGCCGGCGGGCCCCGAAGGTCCTTCCGGCGAGGTCCGGCGGCGGCGTCAAAGAACGGCAATTGTCCGGGAAGCTGCGGAATCGGTCAAGGAAAACCGGCCTCGCTTGTCGTCCCGCCACAGCCCGGATGTGCCCGAGGGCAAGTGACCCGCGGACCGGCGACAGCGCCCTGCGGCGCAGCAACCGTGGGCGCATCGCGGACTCGTGGCGGATTGCGCTCTCGGGCGTCTCGCATCCCATGCTCCCGGGCGCGAGAGAGAAGCTGGGCGAGACAGCCGGCCGCTTCGACTTCCATCGGATCCTCGTTCAGCTTCCCAGCCTGCGCCTGATCGACCGCGGCCTCCGTCAGTGGCAACCCGCCCGACCTGCCAGCGTTGAAGGGACCCGCCCCCGGAGGTATAACCGGCCGGCATGGGACGACCGGGGCGGACATCTTCCATACGCAACGGCAGCAGCGTCGGCGATACGCCGGGCGCTGACAGAACATCGACAGTCCGGCCTGTCCCCGGGCAACACAGCAAGTCGGCATTCGCCGCCACGCGGTGGAGCATCGTGTTGGCGGCCGGGGGACGGGGCGGCGCGGACGGTCCGATCAGCACGACCCGGTCCCGCCGCGCCCTGGCCGAGCTGTTCCGAGCCTACTGGTTCCCGCTCTACGCGTTCGTGCGCCGCCGCGGGTACGAGCACGCCGCCGCCGAGGACCTGGTCCAGGAGTTCTTCGCCCGCCTGCTGGAGAGGAACTCGCTCGCCACGGCCGACCGGTCCCGCGGGCGGTTCCGGTCGTTCCTCCTGGGGGCGGTCAAGCACTTCCTGTCCAACCAGCGTGCGCGGGCCCGCGCGCAGAAGCGCGGCGGCGGACGGACAGTGATCCCGCTGGACGGGCCCGACGGCGAGACACGCTACGCCTGCGAGCCCGTCGACGACATGACGCCGGAGCGCCTGTTCGACCGGCAGTGGGCGCTGGCGGTGCTGGATGAAGTGCTCCGGCGTCTCGCAGCCGAGTACGGGCAGGCCGGCAAGGAGTCGCTCTTTCGGGCCGTCGAACCGTGCCTGACCGGCGGGACGAAGGCGATAGACTACCGGGCCGTGGCGGAGGAGCTTGCGATGACCCGTCCGGCCGTCCGCACGGCCGTCCATCGCCTCCGCCGGCGGTACCGCGCCCTGCTGCAGGACGAGATCGCACAGACGGTGGATTCCCCGGACGAAATCGAGGAAGAAGTCACCTATCTTCTGAATTCCCTGTAACGATCGGCCGCGTTTGCGTCAGGTAACAGTGAGCCCGCATCGGCGGGTCGACGCGGAACACAGGATCGAGACCATGCCGCAGGAGACGCCGAACCGAACGCCGCAGCAAGACCGCTGCCCGCAATGCGGCAGGCCGATGCCGTCGGGCAGCCCGCGGGGGCTGTGCCCGGCCTGCCTGCTGAAGTGCGGGCTGGAAACGAACACCGCCGGCTATACGGAGGAGTCCGACGGGCGCCGCCGCTGGACGCCCCCGCCGCCCGACGCGCTGGCAGAGCTGTTTCCCGAGCTGGAGGTCATCGAGCTGATCGGCCGGGGCGGCATGGGCGCGGTGTACAAGGCTCGCGAGAAGGAGCTCGACCGCCTGGTGGCGCTGAAGATCCTGCCTCCGGACTTGGCGGCCCCAGGTCCGTCCCGAGCTTGTCGAGGGGCGCAGATCGGCCGGGAGCCGGCCTTCGCGGAGCGCTTCGCACGCGAGGCGCGGGCGATGGCGAAGCTCAATCACCCGAACATCGTCACGATCCACAGCTTCGGTTCGAGACCCCTCACCGCAGGCGGCCGGCGGGACGAGCTGTACTTCTTCATCATGGAGTACGTGGACGGGCTGAGCCTCCGGGCTCTGCTCGACCGGGGAACCGTCAGCCCGCCCGAGGCGCTGGCGATCGTCCCGCAGATCTGCGACGCCCTGCAGTACGCCCACGACCGGGGCATCGTCCATCGCGACATCAAGCCGGAGAACATCCTGCTGAACCGCGCAGGGGACGTGAAGATCGCCGACTTCGGGCTGGCGAGGCTGGTGGGCGGGGCACAGCCTTTCCAGGCTGTGCGGGAACAGGCTGGAAAGCCTGTTCCACCCTCCCCCGGCGTCACGCAGGACGGCGAGCGGGTCTGCGGCACGCCGCACTACATGGCCCCGGAGCAGATCGAGCGACCGCGAGAGGTGGACCACCGCGCCGACATCTATTCGCTGGGCGTCGTCTTCTACCAGATGCTCACCGGCGAACTGCCCAAGGGCTCTTCGTCAAGAGAGTTCGCCCCGCCCAGCCGCAAGGTGCTCATCGACGTGCGGCTGGACGAGGTCGTTCTCCGCGCCCTGGAGCGCGAACCCGCCCGCCGATACCAGCAGGTCAGCGAGGTCCGGACGCAGGTGGAGACGATTGTCGGGTCGCCCGGACAAGCAACTGGTGAGGTGACGCGACATGCCGCTACTTCAGGGGAGCCCCGGTTCTCCCGGCTGGCCCTTCTGGGCGCAGCATGTATTGGCGTCGGGGTCATCGGAGTGGGTACGGTCCTGGAGTTGTTCTACAACTACCGGCCTGAACTGAGGCCGCCGAATGCCCCTGCATGGTGGCAGATACCGTTCAAATCCAAGGGGACGGCACTGGCGGGTCTAGCGTTCTTGGCAGCAGCCTTCTGTGGCGCTGTTTCCATCTCGCAGATTCGCCATTCGGCCGGCCGACTCTACGGCCTGGGGCTGGCCCTGTTCGATACGCTGCTGCTGCCCTTGTTGATTCTGAACAGCGTAATCCTTGTGGCAGCTCATGGACTAGCTGCCTCCCATGGCCCGGCCGTCTCCACGCCGGGCGGCGGCAGTGTGCAGGCCGTGCAATACAACGGGTGGATCATGGCACTGGGCGTTGTGCTTTGCGGAGTTCTTGATGTGGTCATCGCCCGCTGGGCGTGGCGAGCCGCGAAGCGGCCACCGGGACAGATGCCGAACACAGCGCCCCAACCACCGGCTTACTCGCCGGAAACCGCTGCCCCGCAGATCGAACGCGCTCGCCAAGCCGTGAAAGCCCCGGCCATCGGCTTGCTTGTTACGGGTCTGGTCCACTTCGCCGTACTTGCGGCCGGATTCCTGTGGATGCTGCTGAATCCTGAGCACGACCCGCGGCATCCGCTTGTGGTTGGTCGGTTCCTGGGCGTCCCATACTTGTTCTCGGCCGCACAGATTCCAGTGCTGCTTGTCGCCATCGCGTCATACATCATCATCCTGCTGGGAACCGTTCGGATGATGCATCTTCGGAATCGCGGCTTGGCAATCCTGTCGGCAATTCTGGCCATCACCAGCGTGGCATTGATTGCTGGCGCAGCACTGCTGTTCACGTTCTCTGTTGCCGCGATGGCAATGGCAAAGCTGGCTGTGCTGGGCAACATCATTGGTCTGCCGATGGGAATCTGGGCGCTGGTGGTCCTCAGCCGGCGCGAGGTCGTGGAAGCATTCAAGACGTCTGGAAGACCAGTGGATTGAGGGCGCCCGGTCCGTCAGGGAGCCGTTGGGCCGCGTCCGATCGCGAGAGCTCACCGGCGCGACGTACACCACGTCCCTGCCGGGCGCGCCCGACGCTCGGTACGTGATCCTCCAGTACCGCACCCGGTTCGCAGACAGGAAGGACGCTGTCGAGACAGTCACGCCCATGCTGGACGAGGACGGCGCGTGGCGGGTGTCGGGGTACTACGTGAAATGACATCCGGTCACGGATCACGGCTTCCGGTCGATGCGTTCCCACATGGGGGCGAAGTTCGCACCCGAGACGCCCCGACCGTAGTCGCCGTAGTCTCAGCTGATCGTCGCCCAGGGTGAGAGGATGTCGTCAAAGACCTCGTGGTCGATCCAGTGCGCCGATTCGTCGCGTGCAATATCAAGGACCCGACGACGAGAAGCTCAATCAGCGTGAAACCGCGCTGCCCCGCTGCAGGAAGCGTTCCGGCCGTGTCAGCATGCCGGCTCTCCTCGATCCGAGGGAAATGTGACGCACCGACCACCGCTCTTCTACCAGTGCACGATTCTTTCGCTGACGGCGTCAATGCCGTCAGTCGACGCGGGAGCCGGTTGCGATGTCTTCTTTTCCCTTGCCCATTTGACTCGGGCGGGGCGCCGCCACTTGGCTCGCGCCGTCCAACGGCCCTGCATCGCCCCGGCTCGGCCAGCCATGACCTCGGCGCATCTCGAATGCACCTGATCCCTGCGGCACGCCGCCTGCCCGCAACGCCGGAAGGTGCGGCACTATCGCGAGCCGAAGTAGAAGCTCACCACGGCCGCCAGTACGCCCGTCACCCCGCTCGGCCATTGCTCCTGCCATCCGCCGAGATACGCGACCACCAGCACCGCGGTCGTGAGCAGCACCGCCAGGCCCTTGACGTGGCTGACGGCGATGATCAGGTCCGTTCCCCGTCCGCCGGCCGTGAGACGGCGGTAGACGTGTCCGACCAGAAGCCCGGCCAGGATCAGGTAGAATTCCAGCACCTGCTCGACGGCGAGGCGCCCCTGCGCGTACAGCGCAACGGCCGAGATGCAGAACCCCGCCGTCAGCACCACGCGGATCATTCCGCCGGGCAGATGCAGCGGGTCCGCCACCTGACGCGAGGCGTCCAGCATGCTCGACTGGGCCGCCCGCGCGTTGCGGCGAAAGCCAAAGTAGTATCCGAGTACCGTCAGGAGCAAAGCGAGCAGCGATTCCGGCAGCGGCCGGGCAAGACCCACCAGCACCCAGCACGCGCCGGCCAGCGACAGCGCGACGAGCGCGCGAATGCTCCCGCGGGGCAAGTACAGCGGCTCAGGGATCGCCTTGTCCTCGTGACGAAGCAGCGTCGCCCGCCCGCTCTCTTCGTCCACCAGTGCGCGGTACTCGGCCCCGCAGCCGCTGCAGCACACATCGGTTCCGTCGACCAGGCGATCCTGGAACTCCCAGTTGCACGCCGGACAGCGATGAACCCGCTTCTCGAACATCCCCGCCTGCCTTTCCGCCGGACGACGCTGCCCGCCGCCGGGCGCGAACAGCATACATGCTCCACAGGATGCTCGCCACACAGCCGTCCGGAGCGTCGGACCGATGCATCACCCGGTGTGTTTGTGGTAGGCTCCTTGCGTCGTTCCCTTGCGACAGGGCAATCCGTGTGTTCTTCGACACAGGAAGGTGTGCGATGCAACAGTGGACGTGGGCGGCGTTGGCGGCGACGGTGACGGTTCTGGCGGCGGGCGGCGCGGCTCGGGCGGCCGTGAGCCTGCCGAGCATCTTCTCCGAGGGCATGGTTCTCCAGCGGGACGTGAAGGTCCCCGTCTGGGGCGCCGCCGACAGGGGTGAGAAGGTGACGGTCACCGTCTACGATCGCGACAAGGTGCTCGCGGAGGCGGAGGCGACCGCCGCGGCCGACGGGACGTGGCGCGTCGAGCTCGACCCGCTCCCGACCGGCGGACGCTACACGCTGCTCGTCCAGGGCTCGGAGAACATGGTGATGTTCACCAACGTCCTGGTGGGGGAGGTGTGGCTGGTCTGCGGGCAGTCGAACATGATGTTCCCGGTCGAGAGCTCGTCCGCCCGCGACGAGGCCGTCGCCGACCGGCACAAGTACCCGAACATTCGCGTGGCGTTGATCGGGCGACGCAAGCCCCACGAGGTGACCGAGCCGCAGACGGACACGAAGGGCTACTGGGGCCCGGTGAAGTGGGAGGACGCCACCTACACCGTTCCCCGCTCGAGCCGGACGGACGTGCCGGGAAGCAGCTCGGCCGTCAGCTGCTACTTCGCGCGCGAACTGTACGACTACCTGGACGGCAAGGTGCCGGTGGGCATGCTGGAGGTGGGTGCGATCCAGCGCGTGGAGAGCTGGGTCGACGAGAAGACGGTGAAGCAGACGCCGCAGCTCGCGCCGCTGGCCGGCAAGCCCTACCCGCACGCGACGTCCCGGTCCTTCAACGCCAACGTCGCGCCGCTGGCGCCCTACGCCATGCGCGGGGCGATCTACTACCAGGGCGAGATGAATGCCGGCGACGGGGTCACCTATCGCCACGGGCTCGAAGGGCTGATCCACAGCTGGCGCAAGGCGTGGGGCCGGGAGGATATGCCGTTCCTGATCGTCCAGCTTCCCGGGTTCATCAAGCACGAGCAGGAGCGGCACGAGCTCGACATGGATGAGGAGATCCTCGCGGAGTTCAAGGGACGGAACGTCGACCACGGCTTCTGCGACGTCCGCGAGGCGCAGCTTCGGGTCGCCGAGTCGACGCCGGATGCCTGGATGGCCGTGACGATCGACCTCGGCGAGCCGTTCAACATCCACCCGCCGCGGAAGAAGCCGGTCGCCGAGCGGTTGTTCCGGCTGGCGAGGAAGCACGTGTACGGCGACGAGAACGTGGTGGCTGAAAGCCCCGTTCCCGAATCGGTCAGGCCGTCCGACGTCGGGCTGCGGATCACCTTCCGGAACGTGGGGGAGGGTCTCAAGGTCCGGGGGGAAGCGCTGAAGGGCTTCGAGGTGGCCGGCGCTGACGGGAAGTTCGTGGAAGCCAAGGCGGAGATCGTCGCTCCGGATGCGGTCGCCGTCTCGGCCGCTTCGGTGGAGAATCCGCAGGCGGTCCGCTACGCCTGGCGGGGATATCCGCCGGTGACGCTGTACAACTCGGCCGGGCTGCCGACGAGCCCGTTCCGGCATCCGATTCCGTCGGACGAAGCGGAATAGCACTTGCCCGTGTGCGTCGCGCACCTGCAACAATACAAATCGTCCCGCCGACGCTCGTTGCATCGCTCGCGCCTTTCGCTGTTCACGAGCCGTTGGACCCGAAAAAGCCACGTATCGCGCGTGTTTTTGGCGTGCTATCTAAGCCTTTTTCTAGAGAGTATTTATGCGATTCGGACGACCGCGGCTGTGAATGCAAGTGTCGCAATTCCGTTCCCAGTGCCTACCATAATGGATGAAGCGAATGAGGAGGGGAGACAAGGAAACGCCCCTCTCGCTTGGGAGACGAGACTGATGAAGACAGGAAAGGAGCTTCACATGAACCGCAACTCATTCTGGCAGCTTGGAGCTGTCGCGGTATGCGTTGCAGCGGTCGGCCTGGTGGCCGGTTGCCGCGACCACATGCCGCATTCGTTCACATGGCCCGCGGGCGGCGACATCCAGCAGACCCACGCCAAGCCACCCGAGGGCGGATACTACAAGGATTGGGATCCGTACTCGGCGACGCTTGAGGTGACGCCGGTTACGGATACCAATCCCGTTCGAACGCAGCACGTCCTGATCGCGACGGTCAAGGACATGGACGGCAACCCGCTGCCCAACCGTCGCGTCGAGTGGATGATCCCCAAGGGCAAGAGCGTGGGGACATTCGTCGAGGTTGACGAGAGCGGGTGGCGCGCCAGCCGCGGGTACAAGGTCGACAACAACTACGCCGTCAGCCACACGAACAACTTCGACCACGTGCTGACGCGCGGGACCGACGACCCCTCGGATGACGTGCATCTCACCAAGGGCCAGACCTGGGCGGTCATCTCCTCGCCCACCGAGGGGACGACCCACGTCATCGCCTACGCGCCGGGCATTTACAACTGGCAGAAGCACAAGGTCTTCGTCGTCAAGCACTGGCGCGACATTGCCTACGAATGGCCGCCGACGGCGACGAACCCGATCGGCACGACGCACAAGTTCACCACGATGGTGAAGCGCCATTCCGACGGCGCCCCGCTGCAGGGCTACGACGTGACGTACAAGGTCGTAAGCGGTCCGGACGCGACGTTCGCCGAGAGCAACAAGGACACGGCCACCGTGCGCACCGGCGCGGACGGCAACGCGACCGTCACGCTCAAGCAGGTCAAGCCGCAGGCCGGGACGAACCGGATCGACATCTCCGTCAGCAAGAAGGAAGACGGCGAGACGGTGCAACTGGCGACCGGCGAGACGGCCAAGACGTGGATCGCCCCGCAGATCGCGATCACCAAGAGCGCCCCGGCGACGGCGCGGCTGAACGAGGAGTTCAACTACTCGATCACCGTGCGGAACCCGTCGAACGTCGACGCGACGAACGTTCGGGTAACCGACACGCTGCCTCAGGGCGTCCAGTACGTTTCGAGCAGTCCGAAGGCGCAGGCCCAGGGCCGGCGGCTCAACTGGTCGCTCGGCACGCTGGCCGGCGGCGCGAGCCGCTCGCTGAGCGTCACGGTCAAGGCCCCGCGCACCGGGACGTATGAGAACGTCGTCGGCGTGACGGCCGACCACGGGCTCAGCGACGAGGCCCGCGCGACGACGAAGGTCGCCGCCGCGATCCTCGCGATCAGCAAGTCCGGGCCGGAGCAGGCGCGGGACTGCGAGCCGATCAACTTCACCATCGAGGTGAGCAACAACGGCGACGCGCCCGCCCAGAACGTGATGGTCACCGACCGTCTGCCCGACGGGCTGACCTGGAAGGGCGAGCAGGCCGTCCGCTTCGACGTCGGAACGCTCCAGCCCGGAGCCTCCAAGACGATGCGGTTCGACACCATGGCCGCCCGGGCGGGACGGTACACCAACACCGCCAACGCCACGGCGAGCAACGCCGACGAGGTCCAGGACAGCGCCACCGTCACGGTCCAGTCGGCCGACCTCGCGCTGGCCAAGGACGCGCCGAACACCGAGTTCATCGGTCGGCGGATTACGTACACGCTGACGGCCCGCAACACCGGCAAGGCCGAGGCCCGCAACGCGGTCCTGACCGACATGCTGCCCGAGGGCGCGACCTTCGTCAGCGCCAGCGACAACGGGCAGCAGTCCGGCGGGAACGTCACCTGGAACCTCGGCACGATGAAGCCGGGCGACAGCAAGAAGGTGACCGTCGTGGTCCGCAGCGATCGGATCGGCACGCTGACCAACCGCGCCCGCCTGACCAGCGACTGCGGCGAGGCGGAAGCCCAGGCGACCACCGAGGTCCAGGGCATCGCCGCGATCCTGCTCGAGATGGTCGACGAGCGCGACCCGATCCGCGTCGGTGACAACGAGGTGTACACGATCACCGTCACCAACCAGGGCTCCGCCGTGGATAACAACATCGTGATCACGTGCACCCTGCCGGCGCAGCAGTCCTTCGTGTCCGCCGACGGGCCCACCAAGGCGACCGTGGAAGGCAAGAAGGTGACCTTCGCTCCGCTGCCTGAACTGGCGCCTAAGGATGAGACGGTCTACAAGGTGACCGTCAAGGCCGAGCAGGAAGGCGACGTTCGGTTCCGGGTCTCCATGCAGTCGAAGGAGATCGGCGAGCCGGTCGGCGAGACCGAGGCGACGAAGCAGTACAGCAGTGACTGACCGTCGTCCGACGTGAGAGCAAGCAAGGGGCGTCGCTTCGGCGGCGCCCCTTGTCTTGCGCCGACGGCGCGGTTGCCCGTCGTCGGGGCGCAAAAGCGATTGACCGTCCGCCGGCCCGGCCGTAGGATAAGTGGAATACGTTCAGACCTTTCAACGGCGCCGCATGACCGAAGAGACGGATTTACGGAAGCTGCTCATACTGCGGGGCCCGACCCTCGACGACGCTGGGATGCTCGATCCTCTGCGCGAGCGGTTCGACGCGCAGGTGGCCGAGGATCTCCAGCAGGCCCTGGAGGCGATGCGGCACGAGCGTTTCGACGCCGTGCTCGCCGAAACGGGCGACTTCCTTCCTCTCGAGCGGGCGGCCGGACTTCAGCAGGCCAGCGTTGTCCTCGATACCCTCGGCGACGGCGTGTGCGTGGTCGGCTCCCGCGGCGAGCTGGTCTGGGCGAACCGGCGCCTCAAGGAATACCCCTCTGAGCTTCTCGACCGCGTCCGCGACGTCTGCCGGCGGGCCTACGAGCAGTTCGCCGCCGGCCGCGACGAATCGGCTTCGCAGCGCGTGCGGCGCTTTCCGCTTGCGCTGCCGGACGGGGCGCACTTCGAGGTGATATGCTCGGCCGTGCGGGACCAGCAGGGCCTGCTGCGACAGGTCGCCGCCGTGGTGGTGAACGTCACGCGCCGCCGGCGCCAGCAACTTAAGCTCGACGCCATCGACCGCGCCGGTCGCGAGCTGGTCTGCATCGACGAGCAGGCGGTCCGCGGACGCGACGCCGCCGAGCGGCTTTCCCTGCTCGAGGAGCGGATCATCCGCTGCAGCAACGACGTTCTCGACTTCCAGCACCTCGCCGTGTTTCTGCTGAACCCGAGGGACAGCCGCCTGGACGTCGCCATCGCCAGCGGCTCGCTGAGCGAGACCGCCGACTCGCTGAACCTGGTCGCGTCGCCCGAGGGCAACGGCATCTGCGGGTACGTCGCGGCGACGGGGCGGAGCTATCTCTGCCCGGACGTCCGGCGCGACGCCCGCTACCTCAGCGGGCTCGAGGGCGCCCGCAGCAGCCTCACGGTCCCGCTTCGCCTGCACGACCGGATCATCGGCGTGATCAACGTCGAGTCCGCGCGCATCGCCGCGTTCAACGAGGAAGACCGCCAGTTCGCGGAGATATTCGCCCACTACGTCGCGCTGGCGCTGCACTTCCTCAACCTGCTCGTGGTGGAGCGCCACTCGACGCGGACCCAGCTTTCGGGGTCGATCTCAGCCGAGCTCAACGGGCCGCTCAACGACATCATCACGGAGGTCTCCGATCTGGTCGAGGACTACATCGGCATCGACGATCTGCGGAAGCGCCTGCACGTCATCATGGACCGCGCGTCGGACTGCCGCCGGATGGTTCACGAGCTCAGCGATCCCGACGCCGTCGCCGCGACGGGCGCCGAGACGTGCCGCCAGACCGACCCGGTTCTGGATGGGCGCAAGGTGCTCATCGCCGACGACGAGGAAGTCATCCGCGAGACGATCCGTGACGTCCTCATCCCCTGCGGGTGCGCGGTGGAGATGGCGTCCGACGGCGCGTCCGCGTGCGAGATGGTCACCGGTGGCGGGTTCGACCTGGTGATCACGGACATCAAGATGCCCGGGGCGACGGGGTACCAGGTCTTCTCGGCCGCCAAGACGGCCAACAGCGATACGGAAGTCATCCTGATCACGGCGTTCGGGTACGACCCGCATCATTCGGTCGTGCGGGCGAACCGCGAGGGGCTGGCCGCCGTGCTGATGAAGCCGTTCAAGGTGCGCCAGCTTCTCGACGAGTGTCGGGCGGCCTTCGGGGGCGGGCGCGAGGAAAGCTGACCCGCTCGCCGTCGAATTCTGCGCAGGGGATTTGCGGGCAGGGGAGACGAATCCTATCGTTTCGGTAGCAACGCCCCGAACGACTCCGACGCGTTCGGTATTCCCATGCAGCGGGCGCACAGAGCGACCGCTCCCGCACGCGCAGCTTCCCTTTCGTTGCTCCCGGCGACGTTCACGAGGCCGGGCGATCAGGCCCGCCGCACCGCGTATCGCGCGCGAATCACGAACCGGCGCACCCGGGGCTGTCCGCCCCGATGCGCCCCGCCAGCGACGGACCCGACGACCCCTGACAAATGCAGATCGATTTTCCCGCGCAAATCAAGGCGCGGGCGCAGCAGGACGATACACACACAGAGCCCAAATGCAGGGCTTTGAAGCGGCAGCCCTGTGGTATTCGTTCAGGGCCCGCCCGGCGCAGCTGGCAAGCGAGGAACATGACGGCCGTCCGCAGAAGGGAGGTGAAGACCACGAGGGCGAGCCGGCCAGGAATTGCGGTGCCAGTGGGGCAGAAACAAGACGCCGGCCGACCGCTCGAACCAACCGATGCGGGCCGGCCTGACGACGCCTGCCGACTGAGCCGGAGCGGGTATCCGAGAACGACACAGCAACCGCCGCAGCGGACGTTGATGCACACGTATTTTACCGAGACGAGCAACACTGATTCTGGAGGAGAATTCATGTACCGCACGAAAGGCTTCACCCTGGTCGAGATTCTGATCGTGGTGATCATTCTGGGCATTCTCGCCGCGATCGTGATCCCGCAGTTTACGGAGGCGTCGAACGACGCCCGCGAGTCCGCCCTGGCGAGCGATCTGCAGACCATCCGCAGCCAGGTCGAGCTCTACAAGGTGCAGCACAACATGTACCCGGGCTACACCTATGACCCGGATACCGACACGACGAGCGCCTGGGACGGCGCCACGTTCGTCACCCAGCTCACCGGCACGACCGACGGAAACGGCAACGCCGGCACCGATTACGGCCCGTACCTGCAGAAGTTCCCCGCCAACGGGTTCGTCTCCGGCGCCAACGCCGACGCGGTGACCGGTGACGGCACGGACGGGTACGGCTGGAACTTCAACGCGACCACCGGCAAGTTCACCGCCAACGACGCCGCCCACAGCAGTCTGTAACGGCGGCACAACGCTCAGCAAATGCAGTCGGATGGGGGCCGTCCGAGACCGGGCGGCCCCCGTTCGGACTGCCCGGGCGAACGCGGCAGTGGAGACCACCATGGGACCGAACAAGGCGTTCACGCTGGTGGAGATCCTGATCGTCGTGCTGATCCTGGGCATCGTCGCGGCCGTGGCGCTGCCCAAGTTCTCGAACGCGACGACTCAGGCCCGCGTCAGCATGCTCGCCGACGATCTGCGAATCCTCAGAACGCAGATCGCCGTGTTCAAGGGGCAGCACAGGGGAGTGGCGCCGGGGTACCCGGCCTGCAATCCGGGCAACGCGCCGAGCGAGGACGCATTCATCGATCATCTGACCCGCTCCTCCAACGTCGACGGCGAAACCGCGGCGCCCGGAACGGACGGGTACCGGTTCGGCCCGTATCTCCGCGAAATCCCGGAGAATCCCCTCAACGGCAAGACGAGCGTCCAGATCGTCTCCGACGATCAGGACATGCCCGCCGAGGGCGCGATGCCCGAGGCGGCGGACGACTCCCACGGATGGATCTACAAACCGTCCGCCCTCAGCTTCCGGGCCGACAGCACCGGCGTTGATACGGACGGCAAGTCCTACTACGACTATTGAGGCCCGCATGAGGTTGCTCCTGAAAACCCGTGAGTCCGATGGGCTGACGTTGATGGAGTCGCTCCTCGCGGCCGTCGTGCTGGCGATGGCGA
>CAZADC010000004.1:0-33619 GCA_964483755.1 uncultured Planctomycetaceae bacterium
CTCCGCTGGGCCAGGAAGTCGTTGGCGGCGGGCATACAGGGGCCCATCAGCCGGCGCGACTCGCGCTTGCCGGGCAGGGAGCCGACCCAGTCCAGCTCGAGCCGCGCCACGTTGTCGAACTTGCCGCTGTTCTTGATATAGTCCCACAGCCCGTAGACCAGACGGCGGGTGTGCCAGATCACGTCGTCGTCGTCATGGATGGAGTCGATCGCCCCGCCGTATTCCGCCCACCACAGCCCGTAGAAGCTGCCATCGGGCCGGCGGTAGAAGTTGCGCGACCACATCTGGTCGGGGTCGAGCAGGGTGCGCAGCTCCGACACGTCCAAGGCCCACGCGGGGGGCGTGTAAGGCATCTCGTGCCCGCGGTCGACGCTGGAGAACAGCAGCGTCGCACCCATGGTTCCGCGGTCGGCGACCTCGGGCGCATACTTCTCGTTGAACTCCGATTTCGCTTCGCGCCCGACGCGATATTCCGCCCCGGCCAGATAGCCGACCGTACCGTCCCCGGAGCAGTCGATGAACGTCCGTGCGGTGAACGTCAGGGCCTTCTCGCTGCGCAGTTGGATGCCTTCGACGGCGGCGATCCGCCCGCTCTCGCCGCGATGAACGCGGTGTATGGTGGTGTTGAGGAAAAAGCGCAGGTTCTCCTCGGCGGCGACCATGTCGAAGTAGAGCTCGTCGTAGTAGAGCCACCGCCACCGCCCGCTGAGATGGGCCTTGCGGGCCAGGCGCAGGCTCATCTCGTCCATGATCCCGGTCTCGCGGGCGTAGCGGTTCCAGGCGCCGTGATCGGCCCCGCTGGGCGTCACGCGCACCTCGCTGGAGGCGCTGCCGCCCAGAACGGGCCGGTCGGTGACCAGGGCGGTCATCGCACCGTTGCGGGCCGCGGCCAATGCCGCGCAGATCCCGGCCGGGCCGGCGCCGACCACCACCACGTCGGCGCTGATGGTCTGACGAACGAATTCACGGGCTTCTTCCTTGGACGGACTGTCTGGCATAGCGTGAGGCTCCTTATTCGTTTCCGCTCGGTGTTGGCTTGCACCGCTGCAGTATTCATGACTGGACCGGGTTGTCGAGACCGGCTTGGCGCCAGGTGGCAGGACCGACGACCTCGTCGCCGCTGCATGCCATCGTCGACCCGGCGGGGACATGTACCGTCGTCTCCTGACCGCGTTGTTCGATCACGATATCCCCCCGAGGAGTTGGGATTCTTGCGGCAGCCCGTTCCAGATCAAGCGTGCAAGGATCCAGCGAGAAGCGGGCCCAGCCGGGTTCAAGCGGACGGCAGCCGAAGAGTTCTCCGCTGAGCAGAAAGACCGGGCCGGAGCTCCAGGCATGGCAGAGGCTGGCGGCATAGGTCCGGTGGTACATGGCGAGGTGGGCCTCGCCCGATCGCGAGAGCTGATCGACGCGACGTTCACCACGTCCCTGCCGGGCGCGCCCGACGGTCGGTACGTGGTTCTCCAGTACCGCACCGAGTTCGCGAACCGGAAGGATGCCGTCGAGACGGTCACGCTCATGCTGGACGAGGACGGCACGTGGCAGGTGTCGGGATACTACGTGAAGTGACGGCCGGACCGGAACAGAACGACAAGGCTGTCTTCCACGAGGAGCAGCGCCTGAGCGCGTGGTTCCTTGCGCTGGTGATCGCCCCGACGGCCGGGCCGTTGGTCGGCGTCTTCGGATACGGCATGGTCCGGCAGCTGATTCTCGGGCATCCGTGGAGAACCGGGGACATCCATGCTGGCATGTCGCCAGCCCTGCCTGCAGACTGGTATGGTGTCCCCAGATATAGATATCAGATATCCTAGTTTTGACCCATTCGCCGAAGATGATTGGCGGCCTCGCCCGCATGGCATCGGCGGGCGTTTGTGCGTCGGCGTTGTTATGGGGTGTCAACGGCTCTCCTTCACGCTATCCGTGGGGTCGCGATTCCAGGTTTCGGCGATCCGAATGTCGCAGGCGGGGGCGTCCATCGGCATGCATCTGCAGGCTTCCCATGGTCAAGTCCCCAAGTAGACGTTGTCGCGCAGAAGCTGCTCCCGCAGCTCGGCGGCGGGCAGATCGCGGATGGAGATCCCGCGACGGGCGCAGAGAGCGGCGGCTGTGCCGGCTCCCTGGCCCTGGCCCATGCAGGCGACGGTGTTGCGGGTGGACATGTGCGCCTCCCAATCGGTCGTGATCATCATGCCGGCGACCAGAAGGTTGTCCAGCCCCTTGGGGCGCAGCGCCCGATAGGGAATGCCGTAGGTGCCGCCGTCGCGGATCTGCCGGCGCGGCGCGCAGTCGTGGAAGCCATAGACCATGATCTCATCGTCGAAATGGCGCCCTTCAAGGACGTCCTCGCGGGTTATGTCGTAATCGCATTCGATGGTGCGGCCGCGACGAATGCACAGCGTCGGACTGGTGCGCGCGATGAACGCCTTCTCGCAGCCGGGGATGAACTCCCGAATAAGCTCGATCGCCTTCAGCTGCCGGCGACGCAATTCGACCTCCGCCTTGGCCACCGCATCCCGGTCGGTGGGGCTGACCGGCATCTCGTAGTTCAGTTTGATGAACATGAAGTAGTCGTCGTGAACCGACGTGGTTACCTGGGCGAACCCGATTTCGCGGGCGCGGCGGACATACTCGGGGGGGAGCCGGCCGGGGTCAGCATCAAGCCGGATGATCTGCCCGTCCCGGCCGCTGCGTCGGCCCCGGCTGATCTGGCGCAAGGCCCCGGCATCCTTTAGGAAGCGATGGTAGCCCTCCAGACTCACCCCGCCGACGCCGATGCTGTTGGCGACCGGATGGTCGTTGAGTTCGACGTAGCGGGCGCCGGCGCGTGCGGCGAGGTCGCCGATCCCCGTGCAGTCGAGAAACATCGTCGCCGCGATCCGCTCGCGCCCCGACCGGCTTTCACAAACGGCATTGCGAACGATCCCGGGCTCCGTCTCGGCGTCGACCAGCATCGTGTTCAGACACAGCCGAACCCCCGCCTCCTCCAGCATCTGCAGGGTGACGAGCTTGTATAGTTCCGTGTCGATCGCGGTCGCGACGCAATCGTAGTCATATCCGATGTCCATCTCGGCATGGCCGCAGGTGCCGCCTACCTTTGCCAAACAGTCGATGATCTCCTGGGGAATGCCCTTGACCACCTGCCGTTTCTCGACCCCCGGGAAAGCCTTCCACAGGTTGTAGAAGCTGTGGAGGGCGGTACCGCCCTCCACAGCGATGCCGCCGGTGTAGCCCTTGCTCTCCACCAGCGTGGTCCGCGCTCCGGTACGGGCGGCAGCCAGCGCCGCCACCACCCCGCCGGTGCCGCCGCCGGCCACAAGCACATCGCACGGTTCACTGTCCCACATAGGTGTTCTCCCGTATCCTGATTGGGATGACTCTTTCTATTAAAGTGGCTCCGCCCGGAGAACGATCTTTCCTCGGGTGTGACCGGTCTGGATCAGTTCGTGTGCCTGCCGGGCGTCCCGCAGGGTCAGGATCGTGCCCACCTCGGGTTTGAGCTGTCCGTCGTCAACCAGTTCGGCAATCCGGTTCAGCAGGTCGCCTCCGCCTCCGGCCCGGGCGTACGCGCCGCGAAGTCCCCGCGCGACAGCATCCGGATCGGGCTTCGGGGCAGCGCAGATCGAAACCTGGATGCCGCCGTCCTTGAGAACCGCCCACGAGCGATTCATCGTTTCCCGAGCCAGCGCATCGGTCGCATCATCCACCTCCCTGGGGATCGTATCCAGGACGACATCCAAATTCCGCGCAACTGATTCGAACGCGGTGGTCCGGTAGTCGATGAATTCGTCGAGGCCGAGGCTGCGGAGGAACCCTTCGTTGTGTGCCGACGCCGTGCCGATGACACGCGCGCGCCGCCACTTCGCCAGTTGCACCGCGATATGCCCGACTCCCCCGGCCGCCGCGTGAATGAGCACGCTCTGCCCGGCAGCCAGGCAACCGACATCGAACAGGGCATCCCAGGCGGTGAGGGCGGCGACCGGCAAAGCGGCTGCCCGCACGTGGTCCAGCGTCGCGGGTTTCCGGCCCAGGCCGGACACCTTGGCGGCGGCGTATTCCGCGTACCCGCCTGCCAAGTGGCCGAGCATGCCATAGACTTTGTCGCCGACCGCGAGTTCCGTGACTTCGGCGCCGCGCTGCTCGACGACGCCGGATGCTTCAAAGCCGAGGGTGAGGGCGAACGGCTTTTCCAGCCTGTGCCTCAGGCCCGCGCGAATCTGCCGGTCGGCGGGATTCACCCCCGCGGCGTGGACCCGGACAAGGACTTCGCGCGGTCCCGGCTCCGGGATCGTGGCGTCCTCGTACAAGAGTAGCTCCGGCCCGCCGTAGTCGTGAATGCGAACCGCTTTCATCGCTGTGCCGGTCTCACTTCTTCTCCACGATCAGCAATCGGTAGTCGTGCCGCTCGACGGGTACGGTGATGGTCGCGCCCTTCAGTTGCGGTTCGGGCGCGGCGTCGCCGTTCCAGAGTTCAATGCGTTCGTTGCGGAAAGGGTTAGGCTTGAAGGGCTTGGGCCCCAGGTCCGGCTTGGGCGGGGCGAGCTTGCCGGCCTTCTGGGCGGCGGCAACCTGGCGCTCGTAGTTGGCCTTGACCCTGGCGAGGCGGTCGGTTTCGCGGGCCTCGTGGGCCTTGCGCTCCGCCTTCAGTTCCGCCTCGGTCTTGGCGACGCGCTGGCTGCCGACCTGCTCGTAGCCCCGCTCGGTGTCGGTGACGGAGAGTTCGGCCCCGGACCAGCCCAGCTTCGCCGGATCCAGCGTCACGGTGGCGGTCTGCTTCTCGCCGAAGTTCGCCACCAGCAGCATGAGCTTGCCGGGCTTGAGCCAGCCGGCGAGCTTGATGTCCTCGCCTGCGGCGGCGAGCCCAGTCTTCTCCCAGTACGGCAGGAAGCGGACGTCCTCGTCGCCGATGCCGAACTTCTCGCGCAGGTCCATCAGGTTCCGCGCGTGACCGTTGTTGTTGCCGGTGGGCAGGCAGTCATGGAGCATGACGGCCGCGAAGTACGCCCGCATCGCGAGGTGCAGGGGCTTGGCGTCCCACGGGCCCTGGTACTCGTGCATGAAGTTCACGGCCGTGCCCCACTGGGCGGGGTAGTCCACGCGCAGCCGCTCGAGCGACCAGAAGTCCATGAAGTCCTTGCCCATCTCCGGGTAGATCACGTGGTGCTCGCCGTCGTACGCGACGTCGGCGGCGCCCACCCAGGGGATGACCATGCAGTTGGTCATGTGCAGCACGAGCTTGCTCTCGGGGCGCTGCTCCAGGAACGCTGCCCGGCTGCGAAGGAAGTACTCCCGCGTGCCGAACATCCGGAAGGTGGGCTGGACGCGCCCGTCGGGCAGTTCATAGCCGCAGCCGTGTTCGCGGTTGTGGCAGGGCTGAGGGACCATGTTGTCCACGTAGTACCCGTCGATGCCGCACTGCTCGGACCAGCGGCTCCACTGGTGGATCATGTAGTCGATGAGCGAGCCGTGGTAGCACAGTGCCTTGGAGCCGTAGGAGCCGTAGGGGGTCTGCCATTCCTCGGCCAGGTCCTTCATCTCCGGCACGCGATGCCTGGGCAGGACGGAATGGATGAAGTAGGGCACAGCCGGCTTGCCGCCCTTGTGCTGCTGGGCGACGATGGCCCGCGACTTTTCGACGTAGTCTGCGGCGGGGAACGGAACGGACTCGAAGATCAGGTTCCCGCCGTGGGCGTACTGCTTGAACGTATCGCCGCACCACCACTTGTCCTCCCGCCACCCGGAATGCATTTGCTTGACCGGCGAGGCCTGGAAGGCGAAGGTGATCGTGCGGGGTCTGTCGAGCGTGGCCTCGGAGTTGATCAGGTTGAGCACCAGGTCCACCTGTCCGTCGCTGTTCCGCCGGATCTCGATGGCCGGCGTCTCGTCGGTGGGGATCCATCCCTCGTCGCTGTCGGCAAACAAGCACAGCCCGCCCTTGGTCGATCCCAGCCAGATGTACGGGATGAACGAGCCGACCTGCATCGTCTTATCGCCCAGCAGCGTGCAGTCCCAGACGCGACCGGTGCCCTCGGGCGTGTACCCGTAGAAGAAGCCGCTACGAATCTCGGACGTGACGGCGTGGATGTACTCGGCCATATCGGCCGAATACGGCAGCACGACCCGCAGGCTCTTGACCGTCGTCGCCTGCTTCGGCGTGAGGGTCATCGTCACCTTGTACATGCCGTCGAACTCGACCCGCACGTCGCTGCTGACGTCGATGTCGCCCAGCGCGCTGCTCATTCGGACGGTCTTGCGGTGATCCTGGTCGAACAGGACCTTCGTGCTCTCTCCGGTCGCCACCAGGTCGTTTCCGTCGGCGTCCACCGCCACCAGGCGGGCGGGGCCGGCCAGGATTTCTCGGCCCTGCGTGCTCACGCGTTCGGGCAGCCCGGCCGGGCCGACCGCCATCTCGCGCCCCCACACGCCGAAGACCCCGTCGTTGAACGTGACAGGCGTCCACGGAGCGATGACGCGTTCGATGCTGCCACGCCTGGTCTTCCACCAGTCGTACTTCTTCGCCAGGTCTTCTTTCTTGAACGTGGTGTCCTTGCTCGCGAGCACCCGATCGTCTGCGTCCCGGCATTCGAGTACGACCTTGTACTCGCCCGGGACGAGTGAGTCGAAATGCAGCACGTCGCGGGCATACGCACGGGGGTTGATCGTGGTCTCGGACGTCTCGATCACCTTCCCGGAAGAGTCGGTCACGGTGACGACGATCCGGTCGATCGCGTCGCGGTTGTCGTAGTTGATCAGATCGCCGAAGACGCGCAGGTAGTCCCGCTCGGCATTGAAGCTCGTCCCCAACGCCAGCACGTCCCCACGGTCGTTGAGCACTTCCGTGGCCGGGTTATACTGCACCGGCACGGGCTTCGCCCCGGGAGCGGGGGCCTGGCGTTTCATCTTGTAGTCGAAGGCTCTCAGTGCCGACCAGTCCAGCAGGACGGTGCCGTTGTCGCCAGTCACGGTGATGCGGACATTGCCCTCGCCGGGCTTGTCGAGCCCGGACAGGTCGGCGATCTGCTTGTACCGGCCTTTGCGCACCTCGGCCGAACCGTCTCTGGTCACGGCGTCCGAGGCGTACCGCCAGTGGAGCTTGCCGTCGGCGTGTCCGAACGCCGCGAGTTTCAGACCGATCTTCCCGGTGATGCTGTCGCCGACGCTCAGCAGGTGTACGGCCGGGAGCGTTTTGGACAGCACGGCCGCGGTGTGGGTTTCCACGACCGAGTAGGAAGACGTGCCCTCGAAGGAGCACTGCTCCCACGGCCGCTTGAAGTCGCGGGCCAGCAGCGTGCGAATGCGCTGCCCGTCGTGGAAGGGCCTGGGGGTCTCGCCGAGGACCTTGCGCGGGATGACGACCTCCATCTCCCACTCGTTGTCGTCGTTGATGCGGTTCTTCGGCTCGAGATCGGTCTGGTAGCTGCTGGTGCGCGAGTTGCCCACGTCGGGCTGGTGCAGCACGTCGTAGGCCGCCCCGGAGAAGTTCGACAGGAAGTGCGTCGTGCAGTTGAGCTGCCCGGTCAGCGGGTCGGTCGCGCCCGCCGACAGCCAGATCTCGTAGCAGTCGTCGAAGATGGCGTCGACGTCCCGGCCGCGCTGGCGGTGCTGCTGGATGGGGCGTTCGCCCTTGCGGAGCGGGCTGCGCATGGCGACGTAGATGTTCTCCTCGTCCCACATCATCCAGAAGCGCGTCTGGCGGGTGCTGATCTTCCGCCCGACGGACTGGAGGGCCTCGTGACTGAGCGCGCCCTGCCATTCGGCGTCGTTCACGGTTCCGTCGATGGCGGGCTTGCTGTGAGCGTAGGGAAGGACGACGGTCGGGTGCCTGTAGTCCTTCTCCGCCGACATTGCAGGTACGAACACAACGCCAATTACCAACAGACAGGCCAGGAATTTCTTACGCATCGGGGCACTCCTCAAGAGGTCGAGTTCTTCGATCGGCACGAAGCTCCGTGCCCGGAATTCTCCAAGATTCAGCGCAGGCCGATCAGGTAGGGCAACCTGCCTGCTATCGCACTTCAAACGCGAAGATCGTCACAACTTCCGAGCCCCAGGTTGCCTCGGGAATCAAGCGCACCGCCGTCGCCGATTCTCCGAGCGGCGCCCGCACCAGTCGCTGGTAGTTGTTGGTGGCTCGATGCACCGTCTTCCAACATCCCTCGGCCTCGATCTCGAGCCGGAACGATTTCACCATGGTCGCAGGAACGGCAAACGCCGGCATCCGGAGCGGGTAGGAGGCGATCATGTTCTTCCCGCCGCGATTGAGATCGCTGTCGAAGATGATCCGGGCTTCCCTCAGGCAGACGGCCTTGTCGAAGCGGTACTCGATGGCGTCGCCACAGGCGCCTCGCCAGCCGTTGAGGTCATCGCCCACCGGACGGTCGGTTCCATTCCGCAGCGGCTCCGGGTCGCCGGCGTCTGCTCTCAACCGGGCCGTTCGAGAGACATCGGACACGGTGCGGGTTCGCCAGGGCAAGTACGCATCGTCTTCCATGAGCGTGTCCTGCACAGAACCGAGCGATTCTTCATGGACGCCCCGTGGCGAAAGGCCCTGCGACTGGGCGACCGACGCAGCCGTGCCCACGGCCTGTCCGAGCAATGCGCAGGTGGCCATCACGCGCGTCGAGCTCATGGCCGCGTGCGTCACGCTGATATTCCGCCCCGCGCAGAAGAGGTTCTCGACGTTCCGCGAATACAGGCATCGGTAGGGAATTCCATAGGGCGAAGGGGCCGGATGGAAGATCGTGGGTCGCCCGGGATGTCGGAACCCGGCGGGATGATGGTCGTCCATCGACCATCCGCCGTAGGCGACGAGATCATCGAACCGCCCTTCGGCCCGCACGTCGTTCTGCGTCATGATGTAATCGCCGACGTAGCGGCGGCTCTCCCGTTTGCCCGGAAGGAAGCCCACCCATTCGAGCACCCAATTGTCCGCGCCGTGATCCCCGCGGTTCTTGATGTGGTCCCACACGCCGAACGCGATCTTCAGCAGCTCGTCGCGGAGCCTCTCCGTGTCGTGGATCGAGTCGAACTCGCCGCCCAGTTCAAGCCACCAGTAGTTCTGACGCCCCCCATGCCCCCTGATCAGATGGTCGCGGTTGGGAAGGTCCGAATCCGTCGCGTAGGTATTGGCCCACGCCGGCGGGATGAACTGCTGGGGACGGTCGGTCTCCCTCGCCTGGATGAGACAGCTCAGGCCCATTGTCTTGCGGTCGGCTACAGGCGGCTCGATGTCCTCGTCGAACTCCGACGCGGCCTCTCGACCGATGCGGAAATCAGCTCCGGTCAGCGGGGCGAGGATGCTGTCGCCGGAGCAGTCCGCGAAGCAGGCGGCCTCGACCGCGTGCCACGTCTCCGCCGTGGTCTGCCACCCCGTGACCGAGGCAATCCGGTTTCCACGCATGGCTGCCTGGTTGCAGGAGCAATTGAGCAGAAGCGTCAGATTGGGCTGGAAGCGGACCTTCTCGTAGAGAATGCTGTCCCAGATCGAGTAGTTCGGGTACCCGTTGCGATAGAGGTTCTCCAGTTGGATTTCCTCGATGATGCCCGTCTCGCGATTGTTCTCGCCATGGGCGCCGCAGATCCACATCCGGATCTCACTCGACGCATTGCCGCCCAATACCGGGCGATCGTGCATGAGCACGGTCTTCACGCCATGCCGCGCCGCCGCGATGGCGGCGCACATCCCGGCCAACCCGCCCCCGACAACGCAGAACTCGGCTTGATGGCTGATCGTCTGCATTCGCATTCTTCCGTGCACACCGGCGCCGGCCGAAGAATGACGGCCCGATTCAGGGCGAGGCGGACTCGTTTTCCTCGACCCTCTCCGCCGCCGCCGGACCGTCCTCCGATTCCTTCATGATGTCACGAATACGTGCGGAGAGCTTGGTCGAAATCTCGATCATGCCGTGGTCCGACGGGTGCAGCAGATCCCGGCTGAGGCCGGTGAAGCTGAGAAGGTCCGGTCCGCTGACGAAGTGGACATTCTCGTGGCCCGACGCGTCGACGAGTTCCTTCAGGGCTTTCCGGTACGCCTTCGGCGTCGGATTCTTCCAGATGTCCCCCGTGCCGAACGGGAAGAGGCTGATGCAGACGATCGGGGCGTCGGGATGGCTCTCAGCCAGCTCGTCGATCATGTACCCGGCACGCTTCTTGAACTCTTCGACGGTGAAGCCCGTACCGGCCATGTTCACCGAGATCTCCAGCACGCACAGGTCCCAGTCCAGGCCCGCCATGTAGTCGGCCATGGCCGGCTCGCAGAACGCCGTGCCGCTCGATCCGAGGTTGAGCAGATCGTGCCCGAGGGCACGGGCCGTCAATGCGTTCCAGGCCAGGTCGCCGCGGCTGGCGGCGTGGCCTTCCGTGATCGACGTGCCGTAGCTGAGCATTACCGGGGCAAGTTCCTCGGGCCTGGGCGGTCGGACGTTGCCTTCAATGCCGTGGAACGAGATCTCCCCGCCGTTGATGACCACGCGGCAGACCCGATTGGCGAACCGCCCCGGCGGGAACTGCTCAATCAGGCTGTCGAGCAGACCATGAGACAGCGGGGTGACAGGCCGTGCCTTGCCCCCAGTGCGCAGCCGGGACGTGCCGGCCAGCACATCCCCCCAGAAAAAGGTCAGCGTCGCGCCTTTCGTGGCCTGCAGGTGCAGCTTCACGTCGGAGGGCTTGACGCCCTCGCCCAGCACGAAGCGGATCTCGCTATGCCGGGCGAAACGCATCTTCTGCGCGCCGGAGCGTTCCTGTCCTTTGGGCGTCTTCTTGTCGAGCTTGCCCCGAACTTCCTTCGGCAGGCGGTAGAGCCAGACTCCCTTCCCGTCCTCGGTCAGCTCGGCTCCCGCAAAGTTGTGGAGCTGGACCTTGTTCAACCACTCGGGCATCGCCGTGGTGGCATCGGTGTCGGATTCGGCCTGCTGGGCCATGGCGGAATGCGTCGAGAACAGGACCATGCACACGGCCAGCAAAACTGCCGCCATGCCCAGCCCGTACCGGGTTCGGGGTGAAGCGTCAATGGAATGCAGCATCGGAACGTCTCCTTCTGAAGGTTCGTACTCGCGGGAGTCCGGGCGGATCACTCCACGGCGACCAGCGCGAAATCGTGCCTTTTCATGGTAAGTTCCAGGACGCCGGGGGCGATGCGTTTCAGCTCGACCGCCTTCAGCTTGGGTGCCGGCTGAGGCTGCTTGCGGTTGGGGCCCTTGGGGGCGGCGTTGCGGGCGGCGTCCTCGCCGGCGGCAGTTTGCGCCGCGGCCGGCAGGGCACAGGTCGCGAGGATGACCAGCGTCCGTGAGCATCGATTGGAGGCCTTCATGTTCGTATCGCTCCTGTCCTTGACTTTACCAGACTGGACCCGCAACTGCCCGGACGGACAGTCCGGAGGGTCCTCGCCCCGGCCCGCAAGCCGTATATTGCGGTTTCGACGGTCCGGCAAACCGTTCGACGGGTCAGTCTCTCACGCCAGCCTACCGAGGACAGGGGCTTATATGTATGCCGTTTTGGTCCAAAAGTTTATCGTTTTCGGACAACCAGGACGATATCATGCCCATCGAGAGTGCCGAGTGATGTATGCCTCGAAGAAGATCCTGCTGGTGTTGGAGATGGATTTCGCATGGGGCCGCGAGGTCGCTAACGGCGTTGTCGCTTTCGCACGCCCGGCGTTGCCGTGGCGGTTCGTCCGCCGCCACGCGTCGGCCCCGGCCGTCGGCACGGGATCGTTCAATGCTGACGGCATCATCGGCACGTTCTGCGACAGCAATCTGCTGCGTCGCTTGCGTCGAACGGGTGTACCTCTGGTCGCCTTGGATGATCCCTGCCCGGAGGGTGATCCCGGCCCGGCCGTGCTGGTCGATCACGTCGAGTCCGGCCGCCTGGCAGCCCGGCATTTCCTGGAGGCCGGCTTTCAGAGCTTCGCCTACGTGGGCTACGAGGGCTTTGCTCCCTGTCAACAGAAGTGCTCGGGAATGAGCGAAGTGCTGTCCGGGCGGGGAATGGAGTGCCGGACGTTCTACTTGGGGAAGGACGCAGCGCCACCCGAGGGAGACTACCGCTCTCAGGCGATCGGCCAAAGCTCCGAATTCCGATCCTGGCTGGGCGATGCCAGTCGTCCCCTCGGCCTGTTGGCCAGTGACGACACCATGGGCATGGAGATCTCACAGGTCTGCGCGGAGGTGGGGCTGCGGATTCCCGAGGACGTATCCATGATCGGGATGTACAACGATGACGTCACCGGCCGATTTTCGCTGCCGACGCTCTCCAGTATCGCCGCCCCGGCCCAGCGGGTCGGCTACGAGGCCGCCTCGATGCTGCACCGGCTCTTCGCCGGACTGGGCCCGACCCGCAGTCGTATCGTTCTGCACCCGACAGGGATCGTTCACCGGCAATCGACGGACATGGTGGCTGTGGCCGATCCGGAAACAGCCGAAGCGCTGCGTTTCATGCGGGACCATGCCCACGAGCGGATCGGCGTAGCGGACGTCCTGGAGCGAACGTCGATGTCCCGCCGCTCGCTGCAGCGGAAGGTGAGGGCGGCGCTGGGCGTATCACCGGGGGCGGCGCTGCGGCGGATACGCATCGAGCGGGCGAAGATGTCGCTGGCTCACACAGACAAGCTCATGCCGGCAATTGCTGCCGAGTCCGGCTTCTCCAGCTCATCGAAGCTCTCGGCCGTCTTTCAGAAGGCCACCGGCATGACGCCGCGCGAGTTCCGCCGCCAGTCCCGCCTCTGCGCCGACAAGTAGCGTCGCCAGGCCGCACTCCGCCGGCCATGACGACAACAGGTCCTCGCAGGTTCATGCCGAGGCGGCTTTCCCCACCGGCGGATCGCGTGAGCCTCTGCAGGGACCCCACGGCGGCGAAGGCGAATATGATCGGGGCGATTCTATGCGGCGTCCGGCCTTGTCCAGGGCGGTCGTTCGCGACAACCGCAGACGCCTCTGCCCGCTTCAGGACTGTCCGGAACAACCACTTCGGCGCGGTCCTGATCGATCTGCTCGGCAGGGTCGTCGGCGACCGGGGCCTCAATCCGTTCTGGAAATCTGGCTTCTTTCCCTGTTTCTCCCTTGACGGCTCGCCGGGACGGGGTATAATTGTCTCAGTCTCTAGGATACCGACTCTCTAGCGCAACGTGGAGCCAACGATGGGTTTCCTGAGCATTCCCCAGCAGGTTGCGGATCGCATCCGGGCGGAAGCTGCGGCCTGCAAGGCCGGTGAGAGACTGCCCACGATCGCCGAACTCGCCAGCCGCTACGGCGTCAGCAAGCACAGCGTGAGCAATGCCGTGGACATCCTGGCGCGCGAGGGCGTGGTCACCAAGAAGCACGGCGTCGGTGTGTTCGCCGCCGCCGGATCGCAGGCCCGGGTAGGCATTCTGTCCGAACTCGACCTGCTCGGCGAGTACGCCAGCCCGCACTTCCGTGGACTGGCCGGGGAACTGACGCGGCGGCTTGAGGCAAAGGGCGCCGAGCCGATTCTCTACACCGGGCACGCCGTCGCGGGTTCGGGTGCGTCTGACGAGCCGACGTGCCGGCGTTTCTGGGACGATGTCGACGCCGGTCGGCTGGACGCGGCCGTCATTCTGGACGTGCCCTGCACGCAGGCGTGGCATAAACGGGTTCGCGCCTGCAGGATTCCCGCCATCGGCGCGATGACCCGCTGGACGGTGGAACCGGACCGCCACGCCATCGCCGCCGCTGCGGTCAACCAGCTTGTCGGGACCGGCTGCCGGCGCCTGGGACTGATAAGCTGGCACAACGTCGAACCGTTTCTCGAAGCCGTTCAGTCCGCCGGGGTGGTCACCGACCCCGCCTGGATTCGCTGCGATCTCGACCCGGCCATCGAAGGCGTAGGCTGGGAGGAATTCCGCGAAATATGGAGTTGCCGATCCAGCCGCCCTGACGGGCTGGCCATTCTCGACGACGTGCTGTTCTACGGCGCGCAGTTGGCAATTGTCGAGGCGGGCGTTCGCGTCCCCGAGCAGCTCCGCCTGGCGGTTCAGGTCAACCCCGGCTTGAGGATGCCGATCCATCTGCCTGCCGCACGGATCGAGCTCGACCCGGCGCGCGAGGCGGCCCTGCTCGCCGACTGGACACTGCGACGCCTGCAGGGCGAGGCGGTTGCGCCGACGCATCAACGGATCCCGTACGAGCGGGTTATACCCGCAGGCGAATCAGCGCGTGCCGGCGCGGACGCAGCGGCGGCGCGCAACGAGAATTGACCCACTCTTCTCAAGGAGTAAACCGGGCCGACGCGCGGCCGAAGATTAGCCGTAGGTTACACGAGGAGAACAGAATCATGGTCAACGCGTTCCGGTTCAAGGAGGCATTCAAAATGAGAAATCACGCGAGTCGCAACATCGGCCGTCATGCGACGGCCGCAGTACTGCTGATCGTGATGTGTGTCGCCAACGCCGCCGGCGCCGCCATGATCCCGATCAGCGCCGCCGACAGCAGCTGGAACCGCGCCAACAACACGAGCACGGCGATCGGCGGAAACACGCTCGTGGGCAATAACGCTACGTCCGGTCCTCTGCGCGGGCTCTACACGTTCGATCTGGCGTCGCTGGAAGCTCTCTTGGGGCCCGGCGAGGAGCTTCAGGTCAATTCCGTAAGCGTCACCTTCACCGCCAACAACAACGATGGCGGTTTCACCGCGGGCGAATCCGAGGCGTTCGACGTCGTCCGGACCGCCGGCAACTACGTCGATCAGTCGTACGATGACCTCGGATGGGACGTCGATCCGTCCGCCGGCTTGGTCGCCGTGCTTGGATCCTTTACGGTAACCGACGGTGCCGTCTTGGGCGACACCTTTGTTCCCGTGTCCACCTCCGCGTTCGCCGAGGCGATCGAGGACATCGTCAACGTCGATTCTGCCAGCCGGCTGAATATTGTCCTGAAGGCCCAGACCGAGACCACCACGGACTCGAACAATTTCCTGCGCCTCTATGGCACGTCGAGTCCGGGCACGCCACTGGAGGTCGACTACACGATCGTCCCCGAGCCGGCGACGGTCGCGCTGTTGGCCTTCGGCGCCGCGGGCGTCCTCGCTCGCCGCAGAAAGCGATAAGCAAAGCTCCATCCCGGCCCGGCGCGCGCCTGTCGCCCGCCGGCACGGGACGGAACAAAATGCCGCCGCCGTGTCCCGGCAAGGGCGGAGGGCAAGATCTTTCGGGAGCAACTATGCCAGGAACATCAACGCTCGTGATCGGCACCTCGACAAGGGAGCGGGCGTTTGCGCTCATCGATCTGCCTGCAGCCAGGCGCCGCGGTTTTACCCTCATCGAACTGCTCGTCGTCATCGCGATCATCGCCCTGCTGGTGACGATCCTCGTCCCCTCGCTTCAGGAGGCCCAGCATCTCGCCCGCGTCGCAACCTGCCTGGGCAATCAGCACAACATCTACCTCTCCACGGCGATGTACGAGAACGACTACGACACCGTCATGCCCATGCTCCGCCAGCCCAAGAAGGCCTTCGGCGTCGGCATCCCCTCCTACAGCGGCCCGGACTTCAGCGGCAACGCGACGATCTCCTTCGGCTCGCTGACGTGGGACGACTACGTCGACACCCAGGAACTTCTGACCTGCACGGACACGAAGTACATTCCCCTGCAGGGCGACGAGAGCAGCTGGTTCTGGCCTCACCTGGCGGCCGAGGGGGGCGGATGGAACTGGGGACACCGACCTCCGTTCGCCTTCCCCATGAAGGGCGTACAGGATTTCCTCGGAAGCGGGCACGGCTACGGCGGCGTGTCCAGCTACGCCATGCGCCGGTGGGATAAGATCCGCACGAGCGGCGAGCGCGTCGGGTACGATTACTACCCCTACGTCGACTGGCGGCCGCTGACGTTCGACCGGTTGATCCCCCGCTTCAGAACGCTGATGGTCTGCAACCAGTCGCCCGGCTACCAGTACGAGACCTGCCACGGCGAGCGGGGGTCCAACCTGCTCGGCGTCGACGGCAGCGCGAAGTGGGGCGACTTCGGCGGCACCCCGCGACGCAGCTACTACGCCTTCGACTATCCCTACGGAAGCAACGCCACCACGATGTGGGGCTGGGCGGAAGACCAGTGGTGAGACGCGGTCACTGCCTCCGCGCGATCCGCGGGCCGGGACCGAGGACCCTGTCTCGACATGTGTCGCTTGTGCCTGGGCAGTGTTGATGTCCGGCATATCGCACGCGGATTCGTTCGGTTCCGCAGCCTCGCGCGGGCCATGACGAGCCCTGTCGCTTCGTAGTGAGCGATCTCCTCCCGAAGCTTGTCGTCAGTCTCCGGCAGCAGGACCACACTGCATCCGACGGACCGGCGAGGCGTGTCCCCCGCCACCCATTTGAGGTGGCGGCGGATCAAGGCCGCCAGTACCTCGTTGTTCAGTCGCGGCCCGGGGCGCCACGAGCGGTTCCTGCTGCTGATGGGGCTCAACCTCGGCTTCGCCCAGTCCGAAGCCATCAGCTTCAGGCACGAGGACGTCCAGCTCGACGCCGACCCGCCGCACATCGGTCGCGTTCGACGCAAGACCGGCAAGTACTTCAAGGTGGCGCTGTGGCCTGAGATGATCCAGGCCATCCAATGGAACGACGAGCAGCGGAAGGGCCGTGGGCACAACGAAGGACCGTGGGTGCTGCTGACCGAGAAGGGCAACCGCCCGACGGCTCAGCACATCGCCAATACCTGGAACCGCCTGGTCAAGCGGGTGCAGAAGGATCAGCCGGACTTCCGCCATCTGCCCTTCAAGTTCCTCCGCAAGACGGCGTACCAGCTCGTCAAGGAAGCCAGCGGCAGCGAGGAAGTGGCCGGTGCATTTCAGGCCCGTGGGCGGCTGTCCAGCGACCAGTATGCGTCGGCGTACGGCCGTCGCCTTTTCGGCCACGTGTTCGAGGCCAACCTTCAGGTCCACGAGCAGCTGCAGCCGATGTTCGCGGCGGCCCCCGATGCTTTTGACGGCCCTCGCAAGCGCGGCGGTGCCAACATCACGCCTGCCCGGATCGAGGGGATACAGCGGCTCTGGCGCGAGGGCGTTCGGCCGGCCGAGATCGCCCGCGTGACGGGTACGACGCGGCAGACCGTCTACCGATACCGCCCGGAAGCGACGACACGGAAGAGACCAGCGATGACGGGACGGGAGCGGGCTGAGCTTTGCTTTCTTGCGAATTCAATCGGGCCGGCCCGGGAGAATTCTCAGGATCCCGAGTTCAGCCGGGCGGATAGGCAGGCACCACGGCAGGATGCCCCCCGCCCTGGGACCTGCGACGCAACGAGCGTGCCCCTTATGTGTCGGGGTGCCCCTGGGGCTGGCGCCCGCCGACCGGGTCGCCGGACCCCGAGCCCCGGTTGGCCCGGATTCGCGGGCACATCTCGCGCCTCCGCGACGCTCGCAACCCCGACCCCGAAGAAGTGGACCTGCCCGCGTGGGACGCCATCAGGCTCGACGGCGACCGATGGGAACGAGACATCATGACAGGCGGGTCGGCCCAGGCGGGGCCGAAGGGGTTGCCCTGAGACGGGCCGCCCGGTAGAAGGCACCCACGCGATCGCCCCGCCTCCGGAAGGCCCGCCCACGCGGGCTGCCCCGCCGGTGGGAATGTGCCCCACACAGCCGGAGCGAAAACCATGGACAGCAAGGCGTTGGTCTACAAGGGATGCCCGCCCGATCACTGCTGCTGCGACTGCACGCTTCGCATCCTCCCGAACGGCGAGTTCGCGGTATTCTTCCTGACCGGCGGGCCGATCGAGCCGGACATCAACAACCACGTGGCGATATGCCGGTCGCGCGAACCGCACCTCGCGTGGTCCCGGCCGCCCGAGCCGGTCCTGCGTTTCGACGACCGGGCCTGCCTGCTGTCCGAGGCGTACGTGGACGGCGAGCGCCTGGTCATGCACGTGACGACCCACGACGGGGCGTTCGGGCACTGGCGGAACTTCACCATCGAGAGCCGCGACAACGCCCACACCTGGAGCGAGCCCGAGCCGTTCGCTCCCGCCCCGCGGCGGGCGTTCATCCGCAACCGCTACGTCGCCTCCTGGGGCGAGTGGTACCTGCCGCTCCAGAGCTACGACACCGTCGAGGACTGGACCGTGGCTCCGCAGGCCGACGGGTCGTTCGGGCAGCCGCTCAACGGCGTGCTGATCAGCTCCGATGACGGGCGGACGTGGGCCCTCAGCAAGACCATCCGCGGCGCGAAGTGCTGGGCGGAGAACAACCTCGTCGAGCTGTCCGACGGCTCGCTGGCGATGCTGATCCGCTCCGACGGCGACGGCTGCCTGCTGCGCAGCGACTCCCACGACCGCGGGCGGACGTGGAGCGAGCCGGTCCGCACGGCGATCCCCAACCCCGGCAGCAAAGCTCGCCTGCACCGCTTCTCGGACGGGCGGATCCTGCTGGTGCACAACCCCGACCCGCGAACCTCGCACCCCAACTCCCGCCCACAGGCCGCGTGCAATCGCAACCCGCTGTCGGTCTGGATCTCCGACGACGACCTGCGCACGTGGAACTACAAGCGGGACCTGACGGATTTTCCGGGCATGCTCGCGTACCCCGACGGGGAACTCGACGAGGCCGCGAACGTTCTGCACGTCGCATTCGACTACAACCGCCACGACGTCATCTACTGGGGAGCCGAACTGCCATGAGACCTCGCTACCGCGTGCTCTACAACAACGACAACACCAACGTCCGTTGCGTCAGCCCATGGCACGAGGAGGGCGAGCCGTTCCGCGAGGAGCACCTCGTGGCCTCGATCGCCGAAACCGCTCCGCACGGTGTGGAGGTGCACCTGCTGAGCCCGGGGCTTGGTTGGGTGCCCTGGTGGCAGAGCGAGGTGTACGGCGACCACTACGAGTGGTGGATGCGACGGACGGGCCTGAAGCCCGACCCGATCGGCCAGTACGTTCTCGATGGCGGCGACATGGTCCGCGTGCTGATCGACACCTGCCGCCGCTGCGGTATGGCGCCCATGGTCAGCTACCGGCTGAACGACGTGCACCACCAGGAGAACTACGACGAACGGAACGAACGGTCGGCTTTGTGCTCGCGTTTCTACGTCGAGCACCCCGAGTACCGGATCGACCCCGACCACAAGCGCCACCGCGGCTACTACAAGCGCCGCGGTCAGAACTGGGCGATCCCGGAGGTCCGCGAGCACAAATTCCGGCTCATCGAGGAGCTGTGCACGAAATACGAGCTCGATGGATTGGAGTTGGACTTCCTTCGCGACGACACACTGTTTCGCATGGACGAGACCACGGAGGACCAGCGCGTCGGGATCGTGACGGAGTTTGTCGCCCGCGTGCGGGAGGCGCTGGATCGCGGGTCGAACGGGGGGCAACGCCGCTGGCTGGGCGTGCGGATTCCGCTGGAACTCGCCGCCCATGGGCCCATCGGCCTGGACGTCGGACGCCTGTGCGACGCGGGCGTGGACATGCTGAACCTGTCGAGCTGGTATCACACCTGCCAGCGGACGGATGTGGCGGAGGTGCGCCGACTCGCCCCCGACGCGGCGATCTACCTGGAGATGACGCATTCGACCGGGTGGTATCCGCACTTCCTTCGGTCGGCGGAATATGGGACGGTCGGGGACGTACGCACCGGCGACCACCAGTTCTACACCACCGCGCACCTCGCCTTCCAACGCGGCGCCGACGGGGTCAGCCTGTTCAATTTCGTCTACTACCGTTCCGGATCCGGAGCGGACGTCCCCATCATGGAGCCGCCCTTCCACGTGCTGGGCAAACTCGGCGACCCGGCCTGGCTGGCTCGACAGAGGCAGCACTACATGATCACCTCCACCAGCTATCACCGGCAGTTGCCGCGGACGCTCTCGGCCGGCGGGGAACTGACGCTTCGCATGGACATGGCCCCGCCGGACGCGCGCACTTCACCGAATGCCCGCTTTCGCATCCACGCTCGTCGCCCGCTCGCCGCCGCCGACCGCCTGGTTCTGCGGGTGAACGGCGTCGCGGCGGAACCGTGCGAAAACGTCGGCCGGTTTCACGGCCACGTCTTCGACCGCATGATCTCCCCGGTCCCGAACCGCAGCGCGTGGACCATTCCAACCGGCCAGTTGCGCAACGGGCTCAACGACCTGGCGGTCGGCCTGAAGGCCGGGGAAGACCTCGAACTGCTGTACCTGGACGCCGGGATCGGAGAGGAGACCCGGTGAGATGATCCGAACGCTCCGGGACCGGCTTCTCTTCGCAGCGCCTGATGGCGGGCTCCGGGGGAACCTGTGGATCGGTCTGGCGACGGCGAGGTGGATCGAGGGCCCCGGACGCGGCCGGATCGACGTGGCCGTGGTGGAGGCCGTGCAGCTTGTGGGTCTGGCGCCCTGAGGAGGCATCCATGGCCGCGACACGTGATGAGCGTACGGCCTGCATGCAGCCGCTTGAGATGGCGGCGCTGCGGGATGCTGTGGGGGCCGAACTGGCACGCCGCCGCTGTGACCGCCAGGCCCCGAGCTACGGCGATGTGCGTGGGGGCGATGAGACGCTGTATGGGCTGGCGGCGGCGGTGAACATCTGCTCCTCGCTCGGTCTTCCGGTGGGGGATCGGGCCATGCGGGAGGCGTGGGCGAAGCGCATCCTGTCCCATCGCGACGCGGAAGGGCGGTTCGTCGGCAGCGGAGAGCCCGGGCACGCGCTTCACATGGCCTTGGGGGCGCTGAACCTGCTGGGCGAACCGATTCCGCCGGACGTCGCGCCGCTGGCGCCTGTCGATGCGGCAGCTCTGCCCGCCTGGTTGGACCGCCACGACTGGAGCAGCACGCATAAGGAACTGTGCGGGCAGACGATCCCGCTGCTGGCGAGCGGGCGGGTGGACGAGGCCTGGATCAAGGCATTCATCCGCGGCGTGTCCATGCGAGTGAGCACGGACCGCCCGCTGGAAACCTGGTGCCGACCCGATGACCCGCGGTGGCGCGTCATCAGTTGCACCTACCACGTCTTGAGCGCCTTTGACGCCGGGCGCCTGTGCTACCCGCAGCCGGAACTGCTGCTGGACCGCCTGCTGGGCCTGCACTGGGACAAAGCTCCCGACGGCGAGTTCCGCACCGTCTGCACCGACGGCGACTGGGCGCACATGCTCCTGCGCCTGGCGGAGCAGATTCCCGGCGCGGCCGAACCGGTGCTGGCCGCCATCCGTCGCGTGTCTGCGCGACGCGTGCGGGGCTGGCAAGAGCACCCGGAAAAGGTGCTCGCACTCGACACGCACCACCTCTACTGCTACCTGTGGGTCACCGGCGTGTTCCAGTCTTGCGTGCGAGACCATTACCGCGGCGGGTACGTCCGCGACACGCTGAACGACCCGGCGTTGTTCCGGCTTTGAAGGGCAAAGCATGATGCTGCGGAAGATCGTGACGACGGCGGCCGACATCGGCGAGCGATGGGCGGGAATCCCCGGGATCGAGCGGACGTCCGGCGGACGGCTGTTCGTGGTCTGGTTCTCCGGCGGCCACAAGGAGCCGGCGCCGGAGAACCGGATTTACATGACCCACAGCGACGATGGTGGGGTAAGCTTCGCGCCGCCATGGCGGGCTGCCCTGCCGCGCGAGGGGGCCCGGGCGTACGATCCGACGCTGTGGCTGGCGCCCGACGGGGTGCTGTGGCTGATCTTCAACCGCGGCAATCCCCAGGCGAAGACCAACGGCGTCCACGCCCGCCTCTGCCAGGAGCCCGACGCGACCGACCCGCAGTGGAGCGAGGAGTTCGCCGTCGGGTACGAAGGACACCACAGCAACCGCATGAACAAACCCACGGTGCTCACCACCGCCGAGTGGATCATGCCCGTCACGCACGTGCCCAAGGCCACGCACGAGTGGGTGCCCGGCGGGATGCATTTCCAGGGCGTCGGGATCTCCACGGACCGCGGTCGCTCATGGACGCTGCACGGGGCGGTCGAGGCGCCCCCGTGGGCGCTGGAGAACATGATCGTCGAGCGCAGCGACGGGTCCCTCGTCATGTACATCCGCTGCGGCGCGGGCGTGATCTGGCAGAGCATCTCGCGCGACCGCGGCCGGTCCTGGTCGCAAGGCGGGCCGACGAGCATCCCCAACCCCGGGTCGCGCTTCCACGTCAGGCGACTGGCCGACGGCGACTGGCTGCTGCTGAACAGTCCGGACCCGACGAAGCGCACGGGGATCGTCGCCTGTCTGTCGCACGACGAGGGCCGGACCTGGGGCGACCCGCTGGTCCTCGACGAGCGGGAGAACGTCAGCTACCCCGACGCCGCGATCGCGCCGGACGGAACCATCTATGCCGTCCACGACCGCGATCGAAACGGGGCGGGGGAGATTCTCCTGTCCGCGTTCTGCAAGAGCGACATTCCCTGCCCCGACGTGCGAGCCAGGCCCGGACGATGACCATGAGCGACTACCATCCCTCGTTGGCGGGCGGCAAAGCTCGAACGGACTGGTCCGGGCAGTGGATATGGCACAGCCCGGAAAGCGAGGCGAGGAACGCCTATGCGATGTTCCGCCGCACGTTCCGCACCCGCGCGGCCGGGAAGCTCCGTATCCACGTCGTCGCCGACAGCTTCTATACGCTCTACCTGGACGGCCGGCGGTGCGCGCGCGGACCGGCGCGATCGCACCTGGGATACGTGTCCTTCGATTCGCTGGACCTGCCCCTGCCGGCGGGCCGCCACTGCCTTGCGGTGCTGGTCCATCACGTGGGTGAGGTAAACGCCACAATGATGCGAGGCCGTCCCGCCCTGCTCGCGGACGTGCACGCCGGCGGGGAGGACCTGTCCACCGGCCCGGCGTGGCGCTGCCGGGCGGGCGACGCCTGGCAGGCGGACCTGCCGGAGATGATGTCGCATTTCGGCTTCCCTGAGGTGTGCGACCTGTCGAAGGCGCCGGCGGGGTGGACGATGGCGTCGTTTGACGACGCCGACTGGAGCGGGGCGACAGTGATCGGACGTCCGGGATGCGAGCCCTGGGGCGCACTGGTCCCGCGCGATATCCCGATGCTCACGTGGGATCCGCTTCCGCGCCCCGCCGTCGTCGCGTCCGGCACGTGGACCGCCACGGGGGTGGACAGCCCCACGCCTTCACGACAGGCGGCCGCTCGGGTGCGTCACCGCGACGCGAAAACCTGCCCCCTGCCCCTGAGCGACCGGCGTGGCCGCGCCCGCTACGTCACGCTCGATTTCGGCCGCACCGTCTCTGGATACCTGACGCTGCGGTTCTCCGGAGCACAGGGGGGACAGCAGGTGGACATCAGCTACGACGAGCTTCTTACCGACGACGGGGCCGTGAACCCGGAACGAACCTACGCCCACCTGACCGACCGCTTTCTGCTGCCCGATGGCGACGGGGAGTTCACGACGACCCACCCGCGGGGCTGGCGGTACGTGACGATCGACCTGTCCGCGGGGCCGGGACGGATCGAGGCGGTCGAGGCCCACGAGGAACTGTATCCCTTCACGGCTCGGCCGGCCTTCGCCTCCAACCGGCGAGACCTCGACGACTTCTTCGTCCGTTCGGCCCTCACCGTCCGCGTCTGCACCTCCGACGCCTTCACCGACTGCTGCACCCGCGAGCGCGTGCAGTGGATGGAGGACATGTACATGCACGGCCTGGTGTCGGCATACGCATTCGCCGACACGGCCATGACGCGACGGGCGCTGCTGCAGGGGGCGCAGTCGGCGCTGCCGGACGGACGGATCAACGGGTTCTTCCCGTCGGAGCGCACCAACTGCGCATTCGCCGCGAGCAGCCTCATGTGGCTGGCGATGCTGACGGATTACTGGCTGCACAGCGGGGATCGCGAGACGCTCGACGCCGTCGCTGGGACCGCGCGTCGGCTGCTGGGCCTGCTGGAATCACTGGTCGATGAAAGCGGTCTGATCGCGTCCTGGCCGGCGGGTCAGTTCTGGGAGTGGTCGCCGATCGAGCAGTCCGGCTGCCTGCTGCTGACCAACGCCGCCTGCGCGTGGATCCTCGGGCGTTTCGACGAGCATCCGGAGTTACAGAATGCCCTGGGGTGCGAGGAGCTGGCCGCCCGCGCGGATCGCATTCGCCACGCCGCGCACGAGCGATTCTGGCTGCCCGACCGCGGGCTCTACGGCGACGCGGTTCTCCCGGACGGAACGCTCAGTCCCGTCGTCAGCCAGGCGGCCAACGCCATGGCGTGCCTTGCGGGGGTCCCACCCGAACCGGTCCGCGCGGAGGTGCTGCGACGGATCATCGACCCGGCCGCGCTGGGGGCGGCGCCTGTCGGCGAAGCGTCGCTGAAGCCAACCGGCCGTGTTGCCGGCGGACCCGTCGTTCCCGTCGGCACGCTGTGGTTCGCCCACTGGCTGGTCCGGGCCCTGTTCGAGGCCGGGCTGGACGAGCAGGCCGTTTCGCAGATGCGCCTGTTCTGGGGCGCATACCCCGACCTGCCGACGTTCCCCGAGACCCGCATCCAGGGCGGGAACACGGGCGTGTGCCACGGCTGGGCGGCCGGGCCGGCGTATCTCCTTCCCGCCTACGTATTGGGCATCTCGCCCACCGCCGGCGGATGGCGGCGGGCATCGTTTCACCCCCGAACGGCCGGCGCGTCACGGGCATCGGGCGAATTCGCCACGCCGCGCGGACCGTTCAAGGCATCGTGGCGAAAGAACGGCGGCTCGGTGGCCCTTGCCCTCACCGTCCCGCCCGGGATGGTCGTGGATGTCCGCCTGGGCGACGTGTGCGAGCAGGTCGCCGGCCCGGCCGAGTGGTCGCGTTCCATGGGAGCAACGCGATGACGGCAGATGTGACTCGACGGTTCGCGGAGCGTGGTGGACAGAGCCTGGTTTCCGAGGCAGTGCCCAGGGGCAATTGAGAGGGACGTTGCGTGTTGACATACAAGCCCGACTGGCCGGAAGCGAAACGAAGGTTGGCCGCCCTGTGGAATCACGAACGGCTCGACCGCCCGTGCATCTCGGTTTTGGCGCCGCAGCCCGGTGCAGACCCGACGCCGGTCCCCGAGCCGGCGGATGACCAGGCGCGCTGGCTGGATCCGGCCTACCGCGTCGCGCTCGCCCGACCTGGAGATCATCATGGTGTTCTGTGGTATCATCTGGACGGCGGTGACGCCGGCCGGCACCTGCCGCGGCTGCTGGCGCTGCCCTTTCTGCGCGTCCTTCAATACACGCCCGCGCCCTCCGAGCCGCCCAACGGCCCGGGACATCTGGAGATGTACCGCCGCATCCAGGCCGCCGGCAGGATCGTGCACATCCAGCTCCCGGTGGAACACGTCGAGCCGCTGGTGCGCGAGCTCGATTCGGCGCTGCTGATGCTCGACACGCGGGTGGCCTCGCGCGCCGAGGGCGAACGGCTGCTGGAGCAATGCGCGAAATGGACCGGATCGCGACGGTGACAGATGGGTGACTGAATTCTCAAATGGAAGATGCCTCCTGCATGAACGACTCAGGCAAGCAACGAGGGCCGCGGTTCTGACAGGGCTGGCGCTGCCGGTAATGCTTATGGGAAGCGACAGAGAAACCCCGCGGATTTGCTTTGCTGGGGCGAACCCGTGACGCTTGACCTCGGTGACCGGCAGGTGCAGCGGGAGTGCTTCTTCGCGGCCGTGCCGCGAACCGGCACACCGCACAGCAGCGCGACCGACATGCTCTTCCCGGCCGGCGAGATTGAGCGCGAGCCCTGGCGGAACGTCGAGGCCATCAACGCCGGATACCCCGGCTGACACGACTGGAATCTCTGCGCACCGTGCTGGGTCTGTGCGAGGATCCAACTGCGATGAAGCTGCAGGCCGAACAGATCGTCTACTCCGACCGGTATTCCAACAACGGCGCCGGCCCGATGTGGTACTGGAACAACACCTGCGTGGTGCGCCGGGGAAGCGATGTTTTCGTCAGCGGGTACGAGCGTGTACCGGGCGCGCATCCGTTGAATGACTGCGCATGACGTGCGGACGGCAGCGGGACGATCTGGGACCAGATGCGGGCGCATGTGCAGTCTGCCGACCCGGGCGGGCAGCGCGTAGAGTTGTGGTGGTGTCCCGGCGGCGGCCATCGCCCCCAGGGGACCAAACAGGCCCTGCGATTCCTCCACCGGCAACGCGGCGCGCCCGGGATGACGCTCGCCGGGATCAATGCCCTGCCCGAACTGCACTACGGTACCTGGTGCGATCGGCACGGTGTGGAACTGGAGCTGCTCTACGGTGTCGAACTGCACTATCGCGGTGCCATCCTGCCGGATCTTGGGTTCGAGCCGATTCGACGCGAAGACCTCGCGGTGCCCGTGGACGAGCTCCGGCAGCGCCTGGCGCAGGAGCAGGCGGTTATCGATGCTCCTGCGGCCGATGACGCCGACGCGTCGTTCCGGTGGGCCGTCCTGCGATGCCGGGCGCTGGAGTCGATCATCGCCCGCGTCGAGGCCGGCGAGTCCTTCGAGAACACCACGGAAGTGCAGGGACTGCGGATGGGCCCGGTGGCGCTGCTCGGCGCCCCGCTGGAGATATTCCAGGCGATCAAGAATGGTCGCCCAAGCGAAGGCGCCCGTCCCGCTGGTGATGAGCGTGACCAACGACGAGCAGGGCTACGCCGTGGACCGTACCGCCGCCGCCGACGAAGGCGACTACGCGGCCCGCACCGTGCCCCTGTGGAAACACACCTTGCCCTACGCGAACAACCACGATGAACTGACAGACGCCCTTCTCGGACTGGATGTCGAGTTGGCGTGAGGGATTGAATTGACCACGGACCATACCGGCTCGAAACTGCCTCTGGACGTTTTGGAGAGTCACGGCCTCAGCGGTCGAACTGCTGGGCGGAACGGAAAGGCAGGAGTGTTGAAACATGGATACGAACAACAAGCTTCGCATCGGATGGGCATCGACCGATCTGACACCGGATCGTCCGGTCCAGATCTGCGGGCAGTTCCACGCCCGAGTGTCGGAGGGCGTGCGGGACCCGATCACGGCGACGGCGCTGGCGCTTTCGACCGACGGCGATAATGCAGCCGCGGCCGTGCTGGTCAGTTGCGACGTGGTCGGGATTCCCGACGGCCTGCGCGACCAGGTGCGCGAGCGTCTGCGCGACCTGGCGCTGAACCTCGACCCGCGGTGCGTCGCCTTCAACGCCACGCACACCCACACCGCCCCGGAGGTGCGCACGGAGAGCGACAGGCGGCTGCTCGGCGGGGGCATCTCGTCGTCGGGCATGTGCATCGAGCTGCCGACGATGGACCCGGGCGAGTACATCACCTTCGCTGCGGAACGCATCGCCGATGCGGTGGCGGAAGCGTGGCGGGCGCGTCAGCCCGCTTCAATCGCGTACGGTCTGGGCCAGGCGGTCATCGGACGCAACCGGCGAATCGCCTGCTACGGCGGCGAGAGCCGCATGTACGGCGACACCTGCCAGGCGAACTTCAGCCACATCGAGGGCTACGAGGACCACAGCGTGAACCTGCTCGGCACGTGGGATGCTGGCGGAAAGCTCACGGGCCTGGTCGTCAACGTCGCCTGCCCTTCGCAGGTCAGCGAGAGCGAGTTCCAGCTCAGCGCGGATTACTGGCACGACACGCGCGTCGAGCTACGGCGGCGTTTCGGCGAGGGGCTGTTCGTGCTGCCGCAGTGCTCGGCCGCGGGAGACCAGTCGCCGCGCCCCTTGTGGGGTAAGGCCGCCGAGGAGCGGATGCTGCGCCTGACCGGACGGACGCATCGCCAGGAGATTGCCACCCGCATCGCCGACGCGGTCTCGTCCGTCCTGCCCGCGATCCAGAGCGAGCGCATGGACGCCCCTCTTCTCATCCACCGCGTCCAGACCGTCGAGCTGTCCCGGCGGATGCTTTCGCAGGCCGACGTGGACGAAGCCCTCGCCGAAGCCGAGCCGCTGCGGGCCCGGTACGAAACGCTCCGCCGCGAGGTTCAGGAGCATCCCGCCAGGCGCCGGGAGCCCCGCTGGTACGTCCCCATCACGGCCGCCTACCGACGGATGAAGTGGTGCGAGGGCGTCCGGACGCGCTTCGAACTGGAAAAGACCCAGCCGAAACTGCCCTTCGAGGTGCACGTGCTGCGCATCGGCGACGTAGCCATCGCGACCAACCCGTTCGAGTACTACCTGGACTTCGGGATCCAGATCAAGGCCCGCAGCCCCGCCGTGCAGACGTTCGTCGTCCAGCTGGCCGGGGGGGGCACGTACGTCCCGACCGAGCGCGCCATCGCCGGCAAGAGCTACGGCGCCGTCCCCGCCAGCACACCGGTTGGACCCGAAGGCGGGCGGGAACTGGTGGACTGGACGGTGGCGGCCATCGAGGACCTGTGGAAGGTCCAGGCATGATGCAAGACAACGTCGCAGCCCGGCTCCTCGCCTCGCGCGACGGCCAGGAACCGCTCGCGGTTGTTCATTCGCTCGCCCATCGTCATGCCTCCGGCGCGTCGCCCCAGTCGGGTACGTTGAGGGTTTCTCCGTCTTTCAGGGCCGATTGGTGGGCGGTCACGCCCATGGCCATGTAGCGCACCGCCTCCCAGACGTTGATCGCCGGCTGGCGGTCGTGGGCGACGGCGTCCACGAACTCGTGCACCAAGTACGGGTGCGAGCCGCCGTGCCCCTGCGGCCGGAAGTCGATGCTCAGCAGCTCGCTCTCGTCGGCGTCGCGGTGCATGACGCGTTTGAAGGCCATCTGCACGTCATCCGGCAGCGGGTCGAACATCTCGGCGGACTTCAGGGGCGTCATCGTGGGCTTGGGCAGGTTGGACAGGTCGGGGTTCGGAAGCGGCGGGCGCTCGATGGCGAACCAGCGGTTCTCAGAGAACGACCCGCGCGTCCCGAAGATGCGGAAGGTCTCGGAGTCCTGACCGGCCGTGCCGGGCGTCTCGCGCATCTCGAGGATGCGGACCGCGGCGCCGTTGCTCATCCTGAACATCGCCATCTCGTTGCTGAAGGCGTAGCCGTCGAAGAACGGGTCGCCCTCACGATTGCGATAGCCGTACGCGGTGGCCTTGACCGCGTGGGCGCCCATCACCGAGACCGGACCGCTGGTCGAATGGGTGGGGTAGTGCATCGGCCCGTCGCCCGCGCCGCGGGTGCGGTAGGCGTCGCGGAGCGGCAGCCACTCCCGGCCGGACGTGCTGCTGGTCCGCGACTGCTGCACCTGGCGGAGGTTGCAGTGGGCGTCGACGTCATGCATGTACTCGCCCTCAGCGTAGACGAAGTCGCCGAACGCTCCTTCCCGCGCCCGCCGGCGGCAGTACATCGACTGCGGGTGGTAGTACGTCGTCTCACCCAGCATGTACCGCCGGCCGGTGCGGCGGACGGTCTCGACCAGCTTGTCGCACCAGTCGAGAATCTCCCCGTCGTCGGGGATCGAGATGATCGGCACGGCCGAGTAGACGTGCTTGCCGCTGGCCATCGCCTGGATGCACTGCGGGGCGTGCAGCCACGGCTGGGTGATGATCACCAGCGCGTCGAAGTCCGCCCGGCAGATGGCGTCGAGCGAGTCATAGCAGTCGCGCGGGTTGAGCTTGTCGGCGTAGAACGGGTCGCCCGCGAACCTCGCCAGCAGCGACGGCTCGCGGTCGCACAGGCCGATGCGGTCCACCAGCGGATGGTTCTTGAACAGCGGTGCGAAGCAGCTCCCGAACGATCCCAGCCCGACCAGTCCTATGCTGATGCCCATGAGGGGCTCCTTACCCGAGGTCAACCGAGCCAAACGGACGAGTACACGGTAAGCTGCTCGCCGGCCTGCGTTACGCGGCAGTGGTGGAACGCCGGACCGCCCGTCGCGCGTCGGGGAATATGCGAGGAAGCGAGGAGCGGATCAAGAGGCAAGCGGGATTTCTTGGGGCATCCGAACCGGAAAGACAACGTCATTTCCTGGAGGAACGAATCGTGCCTGACTTGGCTCCGCTTGCTTCAGGACGCGACGTACGCTGGCTCCCTGCACTGCGGCGCGTGCGGGAAATGCACCCTGGGCAATCGCAAAGTCAGTTTCCCGGATCGCCGAGCGTCAGCAGATGCATCAGATAGTCGATGTCCCTGCCGGCCGCCCATACGCTGTTGCAATATCCGGAATTGCCGGTATAATCCGGACAAACGGCAGGATCGAGGGGACCGGCCTTATCCGAACGGGCAAAGGAGAACGTGATGAAGATGAGGGCATTGTGGTGTGGTCTGTCGATTGCGGTCTGTGCGCTTGCGGCCAACCCGGCCGCCGGGGCGCTGCTCAACAGCGATTTCTCCAGTGGAACGGACGACTGGGCGTTTCAGGTGGACCCGCTTTCGGGCGAGGCAACCGACTACGGCGTAACGTCGAGCTATCAGGGCAACTCCGACGTGCTTTGGGTGAGCGTGGAGAACTCGGCCGACGTGTCGGACGCGAGCGTGTCGGTGTCGACTGACTCGGACGATAACCCCGTCTGGCAGGACTCCATGTGGATCCCCACGTACACGACCGCGATGGAGTTCTACGCCGCCGTGGACGACTCGCAGGCCGGGGACGCCACTTGGAACGTTCAAGTGAAGGTCTCCTACTTCGACAACGGGCTTGACGCCTACAACGTCGTGCAGGCGCCCGTAACCATCGACAATTCGAACGCGGCCTGGGGACTGCGGTCCTTCCCGATGCCGAACGTCAATCCCCAGTCACAGTCCCTGCCGATGATCCTGACAATTCTCGTGGAATCCCAGAACGACCTGAGCGGCGAGGACACGTCCACCGTGACGGCGTACTTCGACGACTTCACGTTCGTCCCCGAGCCCGGCACGCTGGGCGTGCTGGCAATCGGGGCGGTTGCCGCGATTCGCCGCAGGCGACGGTAGTCTCCTTCCGCGAATGCGGACGGAACCATGACCACGAGCCCCGCCGTCGGACAGCGGGGCTCGTGGTCTGCGCGTCGGCTCGCGACGCCGCTCAGGCGTCGGGTTCGATCGGGCGTTCGCCACCCGCTTCGGCGGTCTCGGTGGCCTGGAGCGCTCTGCGGCAGCCCCCTCCGAACCGGACCATGACCACCAGCCAGACCAGCAGGGCGACGATCGGATAGGCGAGGAAGCGGGCGTAGTACACGATCCACTCCATGGTGCCCGCGGCCTTGCCTCCGCCCCAGCTTTCCTTGAGGGCGGAAGCGTGGAGCTTCAACTCGCCGTAGTTGTACAGCGCGCCGGTGACCACGGTCGTATTGAACACCTGCTGCCAGGGAGTGATCATCGCCACGAGGATCAGCGACCAGAAGAACGCGCTGACCAGCGCCGCCACCCCCGCGAATCCGCCCTGGAGGGCGATCTTGACGGCGAACATCAGCGCCAGCGCCAGCAGAATCGCCGTCACCAGCCCGAAGAACTTCGCCGCGGGGAAGCCCCACAGCAGGATGTTGTACCACAGCGCCACGCCCTCCACCGAATCGGCCGGCGCTTCGGGCTCCGCCCCTTCTGCCTCGGTCTCGGCCGCCGGCCGGGCAGCGAGGGAGACCTCCCCGGGGTCCTCGCCCGCCGAGGCGTCCAGGACGCCCACGAAATGCACCAGTACAAATCCCGCGATCTGCACCAGGATCGCGGCGAAGACAATCCATGCGAAGACGTTCTTCGCCAGACGGGTCGTTCGGAAGGCGTCGGCGTATTCAGCCAGCTCCGCCTGATATTCCACACGGCTCATGTCGCGCTCCTTTCACGTTCAACGCCGTCCTGCAGCCCGCCGGACGCGCGCAAATGCAGAGACGGCCGATGCGGTCGTGCACGGAATCTTATCGGCCGGATTCGCCGCCGCGCATAAGTTTCCCCGCTTTTGCGAAAGCGGGTCCCGCCGCAGCGATGGTGGTGTCCACGTCCGCCTCGTCATGTGCGCCCGAGACGAACATCGCCTCGAACGCGCTCGGCGCCAGGTGAACCCCGCCGCGGAGCATCTCGTGGAAGAACGCGGCGAACGCGGCCGTGTCGGACGACGAGACGTTCGCGTAACGGGCAATCGGCGGCGGGGCGAAGAAGCAGCTCACCATGCTTCCGCACTGCTGTACGGTGACCTTCCCGCCCAGACCCGCCTCCTGCGCCGCCCCGTCGAGGCCCCGCGCGAGGCGGTCCGAGATGCGCTCCAGGGCCTCGTAGAAGCCCTCCTGCTGGAGGGCCTCGATCGTCGCAAGCCCCGCCGCCATCGCCAGCGGATTGCCCGACAGCGTCCCCGCCTGGTAAACGTCGCCCACGGGCGCCAGGTGGTCCATCAGCACCGCCGGTCCGGCGACCACGCCGACAGGCAGCCCGCCGCCGACGATCTTCCCGAGCGTCGTCAGGTCCGGCAGCACGCCGAAAACCTTCTGCGCCCCGCCGAGCGACAGGCGAAAGCCCGTAATCACCTCGTCGAAGATCAGCAGCGCCCCGTGCTCGTCGCACAGTTCGCGCAGCGCGGTCAGGTAGCCCTCCGCCGGCGGGACGACGCCCATGTTCGCGGCGACAGGTTCGACCAGCATGGCGGCTGCGTCCCCGCCGCCCATCGCCTCGGCGACGGCGCTCGGATCGTTGTATGCAACGGCAATCGTGTCGCCCGCCGCACCCGGCGGCACGCCGGGGCTCGACGGCACACCCAGCGCAGCGGCGCCGCTGCCGGCCTGGACGAGCATCGCGTCAGCGTGCCCGTGGTAGCACCCGACGCACTTGATGATCTTCGTCCGTCCCGTCGCCGCGCGGGCCAGCCGGATCGCCGTCATGACGGCCTCGGTGCCGCTGGAGACGAAGCGAACCTTTTCCGCCGACGGCACTGCGGCCGTGATCGCCTCGCCCAGGCGTACCTCCGCTTCGGTCGGCGCCCCGAACGTCATGCCGTGGCGTGCGGCCTTGTTGACGGCGGTGACGACGCTTTCGGGGGCGTGCCCGAGAATCGCCGGGCCGTAGCTGCACACGTAGTCCACGTACGAGTTGCCGTCGACGTCGGTGATCGAGCTTCCCTTTGCCCTGGCGATGAACGGCGGCGTTCCGCCCACGGCCGCGTAGGCGCGCACAGGTGAATTGACGCCCCCGACGAGCACCTTGGATGCGCGGTCAAGGGCGGCTGCCGACTTGTCGGTTCTTCGTGTCATGGACACATGGTAGGGTCGCCGGCGCCGAGAGACAATCACGGGGGGACGTGCCGGTCGCTGGCGCATGTCTCCGCCCGTCGTGCCGACACCTCGCCCTGATCAGTAGCCCGGCGGAATCGGCGCATTCATGCCGTCGGCGACAGGCGGGACACGCCGGATGCCACCTCGTACATCCGCCCGGCCCGCAGGACGGTCTCCTCGCTCAGCGCCGGGCCGATGAGCTGCATGCCGATCGGCAATCCCTCGCCGCTCACGCCGGCCGGTATGCTCAACCCCGGCAGCCCGGCGAGGTTCACCGAGATCGTGTAGACGTCCGCGAGGTACATCGTCAGCGGGTCGTCGGTCTTCTCGCCCAGGCGGAAGGCCGGCGTCGGACTCACCGGGCACAGCAGCACGTCGCAGGACTCGAACGCCCTGGCGAAGTCGTCGCTGACCAGTCGTCGGACCTTCAGCGCCTTGTTGTAGTACGCGTCGTAGTACCCGGCCGAGAGGGTGTACGTCCCGAGCATGATCCGCCGCTTGACCTCGTCGCCGAAGCCCTCCGCCCGCGTGCGGGAGAAGAGCTCGACGATGTCGGACACGTTCGCGTCCGTCCGATGGCCGTAGTGGACGCCGTCGTAGCGGGCGAGGTTGCTGGACGCCTCGGCCATC